>JBQCCH010000711.1:0-2620 GCA_051962375.1 Tepidisphaeraceae bacterium | reverse complement strand
GAAGTCTACGAGCGCGAAACCAAGCCGATCCTGGAGTATTACCCGAAGGACAAGATCGTGCCGATCGACGCGATGCAGAACCAGATCCACGTGCTCATGGAGATTCTGAAAAACGTCGCCCCGTTGAAAGTGGAGATCGACAAACTGCAATCCAACCGCGGCCAACAGGTGACGGTGACCACGCCCGAGCAGCCCCAGGTGATCAACGTGCCGGCCAAATAACCCCGGCCGCCTCAGGCGCGCGGGTAGCCGATTTCCTTGAAGTCGGCCCGCAGTTCCCGCGGCGATACTTCCGGGTTCAGCGCGCGGATCATGCGATCCTCCAGCGGCTGGCCGGCATAGAGTTCGCGCACGATCTCCAACGGCAGCTGCCGGCCGTAGTAATCCTGGGCCCAGTCGTGATACGTCTCCGGGCGGCCGTCCAGGATCGACAGAAGCCGCGCCGAACCATCCGCATCCGCCTCCTGACGCGGAAACTGCACCCGGCCGCGATTCCAGCGAGCGTCCTTGAATCGGCGCCAGACGCAGAACGTCGTCTCCTCCAGCAAAAACGCCGGCTCGCGCAAGCACCCGGCGAATTCACGGGGCACATCGCCGAGCACCTCTTGCGCGATCTTCGGCGAATTCCGATCGAACTCGGCCATCGGCGCTTCCGGATCGAATCCCTTGATCCAGCATCCCTCGGCACTGAAAAACGCGAAGTAATGATCCCCATGCCCGCTGCGCATGGAGCCGAGCTGCTCCTGCTTGCCCCAGCGGCTGTCGAAGGAGAAATACCGATACTCCCAGTCGGGGCTCAGGATCGCGTCCAGCACGGCCATCGCCTGCATGAGCTGCCGCAACGCATCGATCCCCGGAAGGGCCGTCAAATCACGCGTGGAAATCACAGCAAACCGCCGCCGCAAAAAGAACCCCGAATTCACACAGACGTCCGAACAGACGTCCGAACAGACGTCCAAACACACGCAGCCTCCCGCCCGGCAATCCGAACGGACCGCCAAGCCGACGCGCATGACAAAGCCCCGACCGCCGGCCGGGGCTCTGCGTGAATCGCGTCGGGATCGAGGCCTTACGCCCGCGACAGATACGCCCCGGTGTCGGTGCTGATGCGAAGCGTCTCGCCGATTTCGATGAACGGCGGCACCTTCGTTTGCAGCCCCGTTTCCATGATGGCTTCTTTCATCTGGTTGGTGGCCGTCGCTCCCTTGATGCCCGGAGCGGTCTCGGCGACCTTCAGATCGACCGTCTTGGGCAACTCGTAGCTCATGAGCTTGCCGTCGTGGTAGAGCGCCTGGATCTGCGTGTTGGGCTTGAGGAACTTGGCATCCGACCCGAACACGTCCGCCGGGATCGGCGCTTGCTCGTAGGTTTCCAGGTCCATCAGCCACAGGCCTTCGGAATCGGTGTAGATGTATTCGACCTCGCGGCGGTCGAGGTTGACCGTTTCGATGTCGTCGGTCGCCCCGACGCGCTTGTCGAGGATCGTGCCCTTCAGCACGTCGCGCAGCTTGAACTGCACCTTGGCCCGCAGGTTGCCGGGGGTGTTGTGATCGGCGTTGGTGACGACGAACAGTTTGCCGTCGATACGAACGGCTTGGCCTTTACGAATGTCGCTGGCGCGCATGCAAATTTCTCCGAAAACGTGAGGGGTAAACGCTACTGCCGCCGAGCGGTTTCGTCAACCGCCCGCGATTTGAGCCCCCGCCCGTGCAATCGACCGGCGGCAAAACTTCACTGACCCTTCATGCCGGGCATGACGTAAGATGGGGATATGGCACGAGGGGTTTTTAAGTTTTCTACCGCCGCGGTCACTCTGCTCGCGGGCCTGCTGGCTGGGTGCCATCCTGCGCCGCCCCCGGAGCCGCCGCCGAGCACCAAGCCCGTCGAACTGCTCAAGAAGCCGGCGATCGATCTGTCTCGCGGTGGGGCGGGCTTCCCGCTGGCCGCCACCACGATGCCCAGCGATCCGTGGGCCTTAAGATCAGCATTGGAAAAAGGATACGATCGCCGATTAGTCGACCCCACGCTCACCCGCGTCGACCTGCGGCCAGGCTTCGCGCCCGGGGCGATCGAGCGGCTGGCGATCAACCTCACCGGCAACACCGTGCGCCCCGATTTTGTTCCGCAAAACCCGCCCAAAGACGCCAAGCCCGCCGGCCGGCTGCAGGTGGATCAGCTGGAATACCTCGCCGACCCGCTCAAATACGCCACCTACGCCGCCGGCATGCGGCTGATGGCGTCCGACGCCGAGCTCGAACTCATCCCCGACGGCCACGACGAATACCTGCTCAATCTCGTGAATTGCCGCGACGGCCAGGCGACCTTCGAACTCTCCGTCGACGCCCTGCAGCAAAGTCTCGCCAACGGCGTCACCATCAAGCGCTCGCCCGCGTTCATGATCGATTCGGTGGATCTCTCGCTCAGCAGCGCCAACGAGCGCTCACTGGCCGCCGACGTGCTGGTGCATGCCAAAGTCCTGTTCGTGCCGGCGACATTTCGCCTGACCGGGCGGCTGGATGTCGATGCCGACTTCAATGTCCATTTCCTGAACCTGCTCGCCACCGGCACCGACCCGGCCGGCATGTTGGTCGCGCAGCTGGTCCAGACCAAGCTCGACAAA
>JBQCCH010000710.1:0-2952 GCA_051962375.1 Tepidisphaeraceae bacterium | reverse complement strand
GCCACCCGTGACATCGCGCTTCGCGGCATCCATCGGCGCGTCGTGCAACCCATCCGACGGCACATTCGCAACGGTTGGGCTGGGAGCGGTGCTCGCCTGCTTCATCCGCTGCGCTTCAACAGCGGCGGCGGCCTGTGCGGGGGCGATCGCCACGGGTCGCGGCGACGGTCCTGCGGCCGCTACGGCATCGCCCACCAGCTCTTGCGGGCCGATCAAGCGGGCGGTTTGGCGTCCGTCCCGCTGGTCGTTGATCGATTGTTCCAGGCCTTGAAGTTGTTCCGGTGGCACATCGCGGAGAATGATCAAATCCCGCGACGCCGACGCCGACGCTGACCCCTCGGCCGCGGGCGATTCACGCGGCAGGAGGTGCTGCAGTTCCAAGGCATCCACCATTGAAGCCACCGACATCGCCCCCGCGGGCTCGCTCGTTGCGGCGACAATCGGCTGAGCCGGTAGCGGCTGTTTGACGACTTCGTACGCCAGCCCTTTGACCACCAGGTAGCTGGCGAGCAGGCTGCGCGTCAGGGCCGGGTCATCGCTGGAGACGACCAGGGCGCTGGCATTGCTCAGCGGCCCGGCCGGGAGAGTCGTCGGAACACTGTCGGCGCTGACCGGCGCCATCACCTCGGCCGCCGGCTCATGACCGACGATCGGCTCGTGCGCCAGGGCTTTGGCCATCAACCGGTCTTGCCGGCGCTCGGCCGCCATCGAAGGGGCGGATTCTAGGACCGGCGCGAACGCATCCTTGCCCATGGCGTTCGGAGCGACGGCGTCTTCATCGGGCTTCGACGATTCATTGCCCGACAGCGCCGGCACCGTCGACAATTGCTGCACGGACGGCGGCGCCAGCACCATTTGCTCCGGCTTCATTCCGCCGCTGGGCAACACCTGATAAACCAGAATCCCCAGCCCCACCGCCAGCACCAGCATCGCCGCCACCGCGCCGAATTGCGGCCATCGATTGATTTTCATCGCCGATGCGGACGTATCCCCATCGCTGAGAAGGGCATGACGTTCCAGGTGCGCCTGCAGATGGTCCATGATTTCCGCCGGCGCGGTTTCGCGCGGGAGGGTGCGCAGTTGGGCGCGTTGGCGCTGCAATTCGGTGATGAGCCGGGCGTGCGACGGGTTTGACGCCAGGTACGCCTCGATCTCGCCGCGCTCTTTTTCGGGCAACTGCCCGTCGATGTAGGCCGTCAGGCGCGCTTCAATTTGTTCGATTTCTTGGGACATCGGTTAGCGGCGTCAGTGAAACTACGCGCGTCTGCCTTTCTCATGATTCGCGTTCGCCTCGGCCTCCTCGAGCGCCTCGCGCAACGCCAGGCGGGCCCGAAAAATTCGGCTCTTCAACGTTCCCAGCGGCACTTCCAGAGCCTCGGCCATCTGCTCATAGTCCAGGCCGTCAATGTCGCGCATCACCAGCAGGGCCCGCACTTCGGGCTCCAGGCTGCCCAGGGCCGTCAGCACGCGCTGCTGAGTTTCTTTCCGCTCCAATTCGGCGCTTGGCAGCGGTTGCTCGCGCGACATCCGGTCCGCCAGCCCCCGTTCCTGGTCGCTGCCGGCACGTCCCGGACGAGGCACGTCCAGCGAAAACGTCCGCCGACGGCTGTCACGCCGAATCTGGCTGATCGCCAGGTTCACGCCGATGCGAAACAGCCACGTATACGGCTGGCTCTGCCCGCGAAACGTGTCGATCGCGGTCAGCGCTTTCACGAACGTTTCCTGCGTCAGTTCCCTGGCCTCCTCGCGGTCGCCGATGATCCGCAGGATCGCGTTGTACAACCGTCCCTGCGTTCGGATGGCCAGTTGTCCGAACGCGCCCCGGTCCCCGCCCTGCGCCCGCCGAAACAGCTCGACCTCGGGCCCCACCGGCGCGGAGGCCGGCGTCGGGAGTTGACCGTTGGCGGAATTGGCGGGAGCGGTAGCCATCTTGTTTGACGTTCGGCTGGCGAAAAAGTTCCAAAGGTGCCATTCACGCACCAGACATGGCCGCGCATGATGACGGTTTCCCCGATCAAATTCAAACCATCCCCGTCCGGCAGCCCCTAAGATTTCCCCCGATTTCCTGAATCTCTCAACCGCAGCGGCCGACTGTGCGAATAATGAGTGATATTCCGTCGGCAACGACGTCTTGATAGGGAGACCTTTATGTGGATGAACTCGCTGAATCGCATCGGACGCCGATCCTCTGTCCTCCGCTTCGGCGGCGCTTTGGCGCTGACCCTGGCGCTGACGGCCCCAAGCTTTGCCGGACCCGTGCGCGAATTCCCGGACGACGCCTACTACCAATTGCCCTCGGCCCCGGAGCAAAAACTTCTGGATACGCTCGTCGGCAAGCCGATGCCCGCCCTGCAGGTTGATCACTGGATTAACGGCCCCATCAAACCGCAGGATATGAAGGGCAAAGTGGTGGTGCTCGATATTTTCTCCACTTGGTGCGGCCCCTGCATCGCGGCGATCCCCCGAAACAACGAAATTTATCAGAAGCACAAGGGCGACCTCCTGCTCATCGGGGTCTGCACCTCTGACGACGGCCAGGACAAGCTCCCGGACTTGGCGAAGGACAAAAAAATCAGCTACCCCGTCGCCCAGGATCCGAACCTGAAGACTGCCGATGCCTACCACGTGCAGATGTTTCCGACGTACGTTGTCGTCGATCGCAAGGGCATCGTCCGAGCCGCCGGCCTGACGCCGGAAGGCATGGAAACAGCCGTCGCAAAGCTGCTCGCGGAAAAGTGACCGCGGCGATGACCCGTTCTGTCTTTTTGGATCCGTAAAGCGATCGCTGTGTGCCGCAGCGCTCCGGGCGGTGGAAAGAAAGGCTGAGCAAACGTTATGGAAGGAAGCGGCGTCACCCCGGGTGCAATGCCGAGCCACCCGTCGGCGTTTGGGCTGAGTCACGACGAGGTCACTCGCCGCCGGCAGGAATTCGGCCTCAATGAATTGCCGGCA
>JBQCCH010000709.1:0-14854 GCA_051962375.1 Tepidisphaeraceae bacterium | reverse complement strand
GTCCCCTGCAAGACCATCGATCTTCAAGTCCCCGCCAATGCCGAAATCGTCATTGAGGGCTACGTCGATCCTCATCAGAAGCTCTACGAAGGACCCTTCGGCGACCACACCGGCTTTTACTCCATGGCCGACTGGTATCCCGCGTTCCATGTCACCGCCATCACCCACCGACGCAATCCGATCTACCCGACCACCCTCGTCGGCCAGCCCCCGATGGAAGATTATTTCCTCGGCAAAGCCACCGAACGCGTCTTTCTCCCCCTGCTCAAGATGCTCGTGCCCGACATCCTCGATTACTCGCTCCCCATGGCCGGGGCGTTTCACAATTGCGCGTTCGTCCAGATCAAAAAAGAATACCCCCAGCAGGCCCGCCGCGTGATGCACGCCATCTGGGGTGCGGGGCAGATGAGCTTTACGAAATTCATTGTCGTCGTCGATCACGATGTCGACCTCCATGACGAGCAGGCCGTCTGGTTTCACCTGTTCGCCAACGTCGATCCGCTGCGCGATGTCGAAACCGTCAAAGGCCCGGTCGACATCCTCGATCACGCCAGCATCGAGTACGGCTGGGGCGGAAAAATCGGCTTCGACGCCACCCGCAAACTCCCCGGCGAAGGCCAGGTCCGCGCCTGGCCCAAAGAACTCGCCTTCGATGCCGCCACCCGCGCCAAAGTCGTCGAAAAATGGCCCCGCTATTTCACCCGCTGACCCCAAGGCCCAGCCCGCTCGCCCACCCCGGCCTAAGTCGCCAAAATCACCCCTCGGCCGTTCCTGCCATTTTGTTTTTCGCTTATCGCGACAACCGTAGGCCCCGCCAAGGCTTCGGCCCATAAAAACCGCGCCCCAGTGCGACGGCCCTTGCCCACCCCGCCATCCCACTTATCGCACAAGGAACGACCCCAACGCACCCCCGAAAGCCCCCTTACGCATTACGCACTACGCAATACCCCGTTTCACGTCTTCACGTTTCACTCGTCCCATACCCCGACCCCCTTGTCAAAGAGCCCGAAGCGCAAAAACCCGCTTCACCGCCCCTTCCCTTGTACCGCCGGCCCCCCAAAAAAGCGGCGGAAATCTCGCCCCACTCCGCCCCGTTCCCGGTCGATCGCCCGGCTCACTCCGCCCCTTCCAGGCGAATCGCGTCATACATCACCTGCCCCGGGTACCCGCGTCCGGGCGGGGCGTCGTCCCCCTCGTCCAGCGGCTTCTCCGCCACCGGCTTGAATTGCTCCGCGTCCGCGTGCTCAAATGTCACCCGATTCTCCCCCGCCTTAAGTGCGTCGCGCGGCACGGCAAACGTCAGCACGTGGTACGGCGAATCCTGCGTCCCCCCGCGGTAGCCGGCCGTTCCCGTTTTCTGCAAGGCGATCCGACCCAACTCCTGCCCATTCACCGCCACCACCACATTCGTGTGCCCACCCTTGGCCGGCTGCGCCGACGCGATCCCCACCGTCAGCGTCGCTTCGCGCGGCGGCTGCTGAAGCGTGAAATGAATCGTCCAGGCCGGGTGCTTCACGTACCAGCTCCAGTGGGCGTAATTCCAGTCGCGCTTCGGGTCGCTCTTGCCGATCGTAAAATCGACGTCGTTCGGAAACCGCTTCGGGTATCGCAAAAACATCTGGTATTGCCGGGCGTTATCCCCGTCGCAAAATTCGCCGGCCGACCGATCAAACGTGCCGATCTGCCACAGCGTCGTCCCGTGCCGCACGGGCGGCCAATCCAGCGTCCCCAGATCCGTCGTCTTCGCAGCCGACACCTGCACCCCCGCCCGCGAAAAATCCGCCGGCTGGTCCGCGCCGCTCGCGTACAGCGTATAGGTCCCGCCGATCACGTTCTTCAGCGTGAATCGGCCTTGCGCGTCAGTGCGCGTATAAAACTGATATCCCTTCGACGCCAGCGCCCAATCCACGCCCGGCTCCGACAGAATCGCCCACGCCCCCGCCGCCGGTCGACCGCCCACGCGCAAGGTTCCCACCACCGTACCCCGCGCGTGCACATACCCGGGCGAATCCACCCAGGCGTACGGCCACTGCTTGGCCTCCGCCTGTTGCTGGCGCACCGCGTCGGCCCACCGCGAGGGCTCGTCGGCGCCGGTGTTCGCGTAAATCAGAAACGGCCCATACACCTTCCGCCACGCTTCCCCCGCCGCCACCACCACCGGCTTGGCGCCGAAATGCACCGACTGCAGCACCCGCAGCAGCACGTCGTCGTGCACCGTTTGCCCCTGCTTCACCGGGCCGCCGTTGTGGTACTCGGTGCTGGCCGACAAAATCCAAAGGCCGACCGCTTTCCCCAGGACGCCGTACGTCGTCGCCTCGGCCCAGTAGACCGAATTCTGATACTTGGTCTTGACCGATCCGTCAGCCAGCTTGAACGTCGCATCCATTACCTTGCCGACGACAGCCGCCGTCGGCTTGGGATAGATTTTGTCCGGCCCGACCGCCCAGTCCGTGAACGTGCCGTCAGTCGCCGTCCGCAACACGAACCGCGTCTGCCACAACGTTCCCCCCGGCGCAGCCGTTGGATGATCCACTTCCACCCACGCGTACAACCCCCGCACGCCCGGCCGCAACGCATAGTGATAACTCACGTCAAACGGAAAAAACGCCCCCGGCCCGCCGTCGACGACGACCTCGCCGCTCCCGTCATCCCGCGCTACCAGCCGCGCCCGATCCTTGGCGGCCGGCAATCGGAAATACCCCTTTTTCGGCGGCGTTTGACCCGCCGGCGGCGCCGCGGATTCCGCATTCGCATCCCAGTACAGGCCCCCCTTCGGATCCAGCACTTCCTGGTTCGACGGAATCAGCCGCATCGATTCCACCTGCCCCGTCGACGCATTCACCGTGACGGCCAACGACTCATTCTGCAGATGAATGGCCCCCTCCCGAACCGTCGCCCGCACCGGCTCACTCGCCCGCGCCCCCGCCGCCCACACCACGCAGGCCATCCCCATCACCGCAAGGCGCAGTCGTCCAAGACGCAATCGCCCAAGGCCTGTCAGCCCTCGCCGAATCGGCACACCGCTCGTCATCGTGAACTCCTGAATCTCTTCGTCGAACGCACACCGATCCCTTTGCCTGGCTCGGCTTTACGATCGGGCACGCTGCCGCACCCGCCCGGTGAACCCCATCATACTGCGACAATCCGTCAAAAGGGGCGGCTTCATCGTCACTCGCCGCGCCAAGGCCGCCCACCCGCCTGAAACCGGTTGAAATCCGAAAATAATCTTGCTTTCCTCGGAACGGGTGCTATTCTGAAACCGGTTTCAGCGGAGGAACCTTGGAAAAGTTGACGCCCAATTCAACCGACACCCGGCGTGGCCGTCCCACGATCACGGACGTCGCCCGTCACTGCGGGCTTTCCAAAGCGACCGTCTCCAAGGTCGTCAACCTCCCCCCCGAACAATGCCCGATCGCAGAGGCCACCCGCGAACGCGTGCTGGCCGCCGTCGCCGAGCTGAACTACCGCCCCAGCTGGCAAGGCCGGGCCCTGGCGAATCGGCGCACCAACATGATCGCCGTCGTCAACGCCGACCCGCATGGCGCCCTGCCCCGCGGTCTGTACTGGAACATCGTCGACGAACTGGACACCCTCTTCAGCGACGCCGGCCTGGTTCCGACGTACATCCACACCTTCGGCAGCAACCCGCAGGCCGTCGATCTGCTGCGCGACCGCCGGTTCGACGCCTGCCTCTCGCTCGACAGCCAGCCGCCCGAAGTCCTGGAAGTCCTGCGGGAAGAAGCCCTGCCCGCTGTTTTCGTCAATGCTGATGTCGACGCCTCCTGGACGCGCATCCGCGTCGACGACGAAGCCGGAACTCGCGCGGCCATGGAACACCTGATCGGCCTCGGGCACACGCGCATCGCCTACAACGCCGGCCGCCGACCCAACAGCCATCCGAGCGCCATCATCCGCGCCACCACCTACACCCGCTGCATGCGGGAGGCCGGCCTCGTCCCGGAAAAGCCCTTCCTGGGCCCGGTCGATCAGTTCGTCGAGCAGGTCGTCAACGGCTCCTACCAGCCGACCGCCATCCTCGATTACGAACACTGGACCACCCTGCACATCCTGCAGCACCTGTGGCGCCACGGAAAACGCGTTCCCGACGATTACAGCGTGGTCACCTTCAATGACACCTATCCCACGCCCATTGTCATTCCGCCGCTGACCACGGTGGACGTGCTTTCGAAAAAAATACCGGCCCTCGCCGTCGAAATGCTGGGGCAATTGATCGACAAGCCCACGCTCCCCCCGCGGAGCCTGCTGTTGGGCCAATCGTTAGTCGTACGGGAGTCGACTGCGGCGCCGCGCGTGCGGTAGTCGCTCACATCGTTTGAGGAAGGAAGTTCCGGCCCGGCCGGACGGAGGATGCAGATGAGAATGAAACAACCCTGGCACACGCTCGCCCTCGGCGCGATCGCACTCACTTCGCTGGCCACCGCCGCCTCGGCGGCCGTCAGCGTCAACTTCGACGGCGCCACCGACGTCGCCGACAACTTCACCGTCGCCAACGGCACCTACGTGAGCCAGTCCACCACCACCGTCGGCGGCACGGGCGGGGCCATCCGCTCCAGCAGCTCGTCCGAATGGCCCACCGCCACCTACAACACCCCCTTCTCGCTGGCGATGGGCAACAGCATCACCACCAGCATCAAGGTTCGTAAAGTCACCCCCACCAACACCAGCGTGCTGCCCCTCGTGCAGCTCGGCTTCGGCATCGGCAGCTCCGACACCTTTAGCAACGCCACCGCCGGCCGCAGCATTTACACCCGCGTCGTCGCCACCAGCACCACCACGCCGGGCACCTTCAGTCTCGTGCGCGACAACAAATACCAGTCCGCCGCCGCCAGCGAGACGACCGCCGCGTCCAATTTCAACACCCTCGTCAGCGACACCTGGTATCTGTTCACCGTCACGCTCACGCGCAGCAGCGTCAACACCAACGACTTCACGCTCAGCGCGTCGATGCAACTGCTCGGCCCGGACGGGACCGAAACGCCCTCGACGACCGTCGCATCGTTCAGCAACTTCAGCTACACGAACGCCGACCTCGCCGCCGCCGCCGACAGCAGCACGCCGGCGCTCTACGCCGCCTTCCGGGGCGGCTACGGCAGCGGCGCGATCCGTTTGGACGACTACACCCTCAGCGTCCCCGAACCCGCGTCCCTCGGCCTGCTCGGCCTGGCCGGCCTGGGGCTGGTGAAGCGCCGCCGTCGCTAAACCCTCTTTTCACGACGGCCCCGGTTAACGCCGGCGCCGTCGCTTGTGCCGCTCCTGCGGAGTCATTTTTGGAGGCCTGTCTATGAAATCCCGTCATCCCCATGCTCGTCGCTCGGCGTTCACGCTCGTCGAACTGCTCGTCGTCATCGGCATCATCGCGTTGCTGATCTCGATCCTGCTGCCCGCGCTCAACCGTGCTCGTGAAGCCGCCAAGGCCGTCAAATGCCTCTCCAACCTGCGACAGATCGGCCAAGCGATCATGCTTTACGCGGCCGACAATAAGAACTATCTCGTCCCCGGCATGGTGATCCGACCCAACTCCGGCGACACCGGCAGCACCCCCGGCGATTACTGGACCACAATTCTTGTCGCCAATAAATACATCGCCAACCCGCAAGTCTCCCGCGACTCCGTGCAGGAACAGTTCAATTCCTCTAATGGCAACACGGTCTTCCGCTGCCCGAGCGGCGTGGATTTCCGATGGGGCATCGCTAACGCCGGCGACACATCCGGTCGAAACAACAATCTGGCAACCCTCACCTCCTTCACCGACGGACGCTCGTGGGAATTCTTCCGTACCCCCTCGCGCATCAACTCGCTCCCCAACGGTGACGCAGTCCGCGTCGACTGCTGGTACAACGTCAATGGTTGGGCCGTCACCACCGACAGCGCAGGCAACATCCAGAACGCCAAGAATGCCTTTGGCAAATATCCCTTCACCGCCGTGATGGATTTCACCTCCGCGCCCGGCTACCGCGCTCGCCAGCATCACCTGAATGACTGGAAAGACTCCGCCAACCTCGTTTTGGTTTATGACGGCGTCGGGCTGTGGCACATGCAGCTGCCCTTCGCCATCAGCGCTCGCCACGCCGGCAAAACGCAGGCGAACGCCCTGATGGCCGACGGACACTGCATGCCCCTGCGCTGCCCCGACGACATCCCGGCCAGCACGACGCCGATCACCACGAGTTCGACGCTTGTGAAGTACGTCGCCGGCGCCCCGCGCTTCCTGCTGTCGCCGCAAACCACCGGCTTCACGCAATAAGTGCCTTGGATGAGGTCAACAGCATTGCACGTGATCTTCCCGAGCCCAGCAATGGGCTCGGGCCATTCAAGGACAAAGGACTTCGGCCATGGCTCATTCAACCTTTGCCCGCCGCGCCGCCGCGATCGTCGCCGCCGCGCTGCTCGCTCACACCGACCTCGCTCATGCGGCCGACCCCGACATGCTTGCGGCCCTGCCCGCGCATCGGCCCCTCATCTCCGATGCCTTGGCTAAACTCCGCGTTACCGGCTCCGCCGCCGCCAACGCGAAGGATCAACGAATCGACGTGTCGGGCATGCCCGCCTTCACGCACGCCTTGCGAATCAGCGTCAGCGAGCGTGCACCGAGCGACTACGCCTTGCAGTATGTGGAGCCCATACATGCCGAGCTGAAGAAGGGCGACGTAGTCTATCTGAGCCTGTGGGCCCGCATGACCGAAACCGCCGACGAAAGCGGGCAGGGCGTCTTGGGTATCGTCCTGGAACAAGCGAAGGAGCCGTTCAATAAGGTCATTTCTCGCCGCCTGAGCGTCACCCGAGAATGGCAGCAGATTGCCGTCCCCGCCCGGCTCACCAACGATTACCCGGCCGACGGAACGCACATCACCCTTCGGGTCGGCGGCGCACGCCAAACGCTAGAGATCGCCGATGTCCAATTGCTGAAGTTTGACGACCCCGCGTCAATCAAACTGGAGCAACTGCCCCAAACCCGCATCACCTATCCCGGCCGCGAGTCTGACGCCCCCTGGCGGAAGGCCGCCGCCGAGCGGATCGAAAAATATCGCAAGGCCCCCCTTCACGTCCGCGTCGTCGACGCCGCCGGCAAGCCCGTTCCCAACGCCAGCGTCACCGTCGCCATGACGCAGCACGCCTTCCCCTTCGGCTGCTGCTACAACGTCAGCAGCATCGTCGGCCCGAATTCACAAACCGAAGACGGCAAGGCGTTTTTCAAGCACTTTGTCGACCTGTTCAATGTCGGCGTCGACGAATACGCCATGAAATGGCCCGGCTGGGAAACGCCCGAAACCCGCGACCAGGCGATGGCCGCCCTGCAACGCCTCACCGAGGCCGGCATCAAGGTCCGCGGCCATTGCCTCATCTGGCCCAGCTGGCGCCACATGCCCGCCGACATCAAAAACCTCAAGGACGATCCCGCCGCCCTGCGCGCCCGCATCGACGCCCACATCCACGATGAAGTCGCCGCCATCGGCAACCGCGTCACCGAGTGGGACGTGCTGAATGAGCCCTACGTCAACAACGACGTCATGAAAATCCTCGGCTACGACGAGATGGCCCGCTGGTTCAAGATCGCCCACGACGCCAACCCCAACCTGCCGCTGCTCCTGAATGAAACCAGCGTCCCCACCTCTCCGCCGGCCGATCAGCATTACGACGTGCTGTACGACCAGGTCAAACTCATCCAGAAAAACGGCGGCCCGATCTCGGGCGTGGGCATGCAGGCGCACTTCGGGTCGCAACTGACATCGCCGATCGACCTGATGAAAATCTACGACCGTTTCGCCACCCTGAACCTGCCGCTGGAGATCACTGAGTTCGACGTCAACGTCTCCGACCGCCAACTCGCCGCCGATTATCTTCGCGATTTTTTCACGATCTCGTTCAGCCATCCCAACATCAAGGGGATCCTGATCTGGGGCTTTGTCGCGAACCACCACTGGCGTCCCGACGCCGCCCTGTTCAATGCCGACTACACCCTCCGCCCCGCCGGGCAGGCGTGGATTGATCTGGTGAAGAAGCAGTGGTGGACCCACGCCCAGCTCACCACCGACCCTTCCGGCGCTTGCGACGTGCGCGGCTTCCTCGGCGATTACACCCTCACCGTCACCGACGGCGCCCGTTCCACCACCGCCACGCTCTCGCTCGACCACGGCGGAAAATCCGTCGACGTCGTGCTGAAATAAACGCGTCCAAGGAAAGCGAAGGAGTCCCGTGCTCAAGTCGATCACGCTCGTCTCATTGGCCGTCACCGCCGCCGCGACGCCGTTCGCCGCCGCCGACTGGCTCAGCGACGCCAACGCCCGCATCGCCCAATACCGCCAGGGAACCCTCACCGTTAAAGTCGTCGATGGCAGCGGCAAGCCCCTCAATAACGCGACGGTGGGCATTCACGAGACGCAGTCCGCCTTCACCTGGGGCACCACCATCGCCCCCGGTTACTGGGCCAACACGTCCGACCCGAACAACGCGACGTATCGCCAGAAAATCACGTCGCTGTTCGACAGCGTCACCCCGGAGTACGGCCTCACCTGGCCGAGCTACGAAACCACCGGCCTCCGCACGCAGGCCGACAACGCCATCAACTGGGCCACGTCGCACGGGCTGAGCGTCCGCGGCCAACACCTCATGTGGCAAGACGCGCCCCACGTGCCCGACGATGTCGAAACCGCCATCGCCAACAACAATCTCTCCACCGTCGCCAGCCGCGCGCTCAATCACATCACCGACGAAGTCACCCACTACAAGGGCAAAACCTCGTCCTGGAGCGTGCTGAATGAAGCCTGGGACAAGCACATGCTCACCGACGCCCTGAACCCCGGCGTGCCCCAGGAGCAAGCGCCCGCGATGACGCAGTGGTTCAACGCCGCCCACGCCGCCGATCCAAACGCCAGCCTGTACACCAATGATTACGGCATCCTCGCCAGCAACAATGCCACCAACAATGCCCATCAACAGTCCTATTTCAAGACCATTCAATCGCTGAAGCAGCAAGGCGCTCCGGTGGATACGATCGGCTTCCAATCCCACTTCGGCAGCGCCAGCGCCGCCACCACGCCGGCGAATCTGGTGACGATCCTCAACAAGTTCGCCACCCTCGGCACGCGCATGGCCGTCACCGAATTCGACATGTACGGCGACGGCTGGACCGAGCAATCCAAGGCCGACTACCTGCGCAACTTCATGACCGTGATCTTCGCCCAGCCGCAGATGGATTCCTTCACCAACTGGGGCTTCTGGGACAGCCAGCACTGGCAGGGGTCCGGCCTGCTCTACGACGCCAACTGGAATCTCAAACTCACCGGCCAAGCGTATCTCGATCTGGTCTTCAACCAGTGGTGGACCGACCTCACCGCCCAAACCACCGCCGGCCAATATGCCACGCGCGGGTACCTGGGCAATTACACGATCGACGTCACCGCCAACGGCATCACCAAGACGCAAGCGGTCACGCTCGGCGCGGACGGAACGACGCTGCTCGTCACCGTCCCCGAACCCGCCAGCCTGGCTGCCATGGGCTTGGGCGTTTCGCTCCTGGCGCGACGTCGCCGGGCGTGAGTCTGCCGCCCCCATCCGCTACAGTGCGATCGTTTTTCAACAAGGATTTTGTCGATGCCAAGGTGCTTTCGTCCGTTCGCCGCACATGCTTTGTCAGATCGGCCTTTGTCAGATCGCCCGCGGATCGGTCGCAGGGTCGTCGCCGCCGCGCTGCTGATGAGTTCCCTCGCCGCCGCCGCCGACACCAAGCCGCGCCCCGCCACGCCGAAGATCACGCCCGATCATCCCTCCTGCGTCTACGCGGTCGGCGAGCCGGTCACCTGGACGATCGATTTCGGCGCTGATCCGCCTGAGCCGCTGCACTACACGATTCGCGAAAACAACGCCAAGACGCTTCAGCAGGGCGAACTCCCCGCCGATCGTCCGACGTCGACCCTCACAGCCCGGCTCGATTCGCCCGGCTGGATCCTGCTCACCATCGGCGATCCTGCCGCCCACCCGCCCTGCAGCGCGGGGGTGGTCGTCGCGCCGGACAAGATCCAGCCCTCATCGCAGCCGCCCGAAGATTTTGACGCCTTCTGGAAATCCCAGGTCGCCCTGATCGAAAAAGTTCCCGCCCAGGCGAAAGTTACGCCCGGCGATTCGGGAAATGACTCGGTCGACTATGCCGAGGTTACGCTCGACAACGTCGACGGCGCTAAAGTGCGTGCCCAGCTCGCTTATCCCAAGAAGGCGGGCAAATTCCCGGCACTGGTCATTTTTCAATATGCCGGCGTCTACCCGCTGGGCAAAGGGAACGTCGTCGACCGCGCCAAGGAAGGCTGGCTCGCCCTGAACGTGATGGCCCACGACCTGCCGCTGCACGAAGAGCCCTCCTACTACGCCAATCTCGCCAAGCCCGGCGGTCCGCTGGCGAACTACGTCGCGATCGGCGACACCAGCCGCGACACCAGCTACTTCCGCAAAATGTTCCTGGGCGATTACCAGGCGATCGAATGGCTCCGCACCCTGCCGCAGTGGAACGGCAAGGTGCTGGTCGTCCGCGGCGAAAGCCAGGGGGGCATGCAGTCCATCGCCATGGCGGGCCTGAATCCGCATGTCACGGAATTGATCGCCTCCGTCCCGGCCGGCAGCGACACGCTCGCCAAGAACATCGGCCGACTCCCCGGCTGGCCCTACTGGCACAATCAGGGCAAGACCGACGCCGACAAAAAAGCCATCATGCAGACCAGCCGCTATTACGATCCGCTGAACTTCGCCCACCTCGTCACCTGCCCCGCGATGATCTCCGTCGCCCTGCGCGACACCACGGCCGTCGCCCCGGGCGTGATCGCCATGACCAACTCGCTGGGCGGCCCGCACGAATTGGTCCTCATGGTCAACGGCACCCACACCACCGACCACCAAGAATCCGTCCGGCGCGTCAGCGAGTGGTACGCGTCGCTGCTCAAAACCAACCAGCCGCCCCCGCTGCACTAAGGGCGGATTCACGGTTCGCCGGGTTCGGTCGAAAATTTTTTGCCCGAATCCGGCGAACCAAATCTTTCCCGCCGCGTCCAAACCGGGGAGGATTTAATCGTGAAACACGCCACCCGACTCGCCGCCGCTCTTACCGTTTCGATGCTCTGGTCTTCCTTCGCCCGCGCCCAGTCGCTGCCGGCGCCGGAGCCGCGGTTTAATCTCACCGTCTATTCCAGCGCCGACCCGGCCACCTTCGACCCGAAGGGCAACCCCGGCGGCCCCGGCTATTTCCCGCCCGAAAGCCCGCTGCCCGGCTACGGCGTCGTCCGGGAAACCCGCCCCATCGACCTGAAGGCCGGCCTGAACACCCTTCGCTTCACCAATGTCGCCAGCGGCATCGATCCGACGACCGTCTCGTTCCTCTCCCTCACCGACCCCGCCGGCACGGCCGTGCTGGAGCAGAATTACGAGTTTGACCTCGTCAGTTCCGCCAAGCTCCTGGAAAAATACGTCGACCAAAAAATCATCGTGGAGCGGGCCGGGGCGGAGGGAAAAACCGAATCGCTCACGGGCACGCTCTTGTCGGCCGCCCAGGGATTGGTGCTGAAGCTCGATGACGGGAGCGTGCAGATCCTCAATTCCTACACCGGCGTGCGCCTGGCGGATTCGGCCGGGCTGATCACCCGGCCGACGCTCGTGTGGCAACTCACCGCCGCCAAGGCCGGCAAGCAAGACGCCCAGGTCACCTACCAGACGGACGGCCTCACCTGGCGCGCCGACTACAACATCGTCCTCAACGACAACGACACCGCCGCCGACGTGGGCGGCTGGGTCACGCTCGTCAACCGCAGCGGCATCAGCTATCCGGATACCCGCCTGAAACTCGTCGCCGGCGATGTTCAACGCATCGAGCGCCCGCAGCGCCCCTACGCCGTCCGAGGCATGGTGATGGCCGCCAAAGCCTCCGCCGACGAATCGGGTTTCGCCGAAAAATCCTTCTTCGAATACCACCTCTACACGCTCGGCCGAACCACCACGCTGCCGGACAACTCCACCAAGCAAATCGAGCTCTTTGAGAAAAAGCTCGACGTGCCGGCCCGCAAGATTTACGTCTATTACGGGTTGCCCGAGCAGTTCCGCAACTTCTTCGCCCCGGCGCCCAATATGGATCGCGACCTGGGGACCGAGATGAACAAGAAAGTCGACACGTACCTGTCGATCGACAACAAGGAAAAGAACGGACTGGGCATCCCGATGCCGGCCGGGCGGGTGCGCGTCTACAAGCGCGATGACGCCGACAAATCCGAGGAATTCATCGGCGAAGACGTCATCCAGCACACGCCCAAGGACGAAACCCTCCTCATCAAGCTCGGCAGCGCGTTCGACATCACCGGCGAGCGCACGCAGACCGATTTCAAGGTCAACGCCAAAGCGCACTGGGCGACCGAATCCTTCACCATCAAATTGCGCAACCACAAGAAGGAGGCGGTCACCGTCCTGGTGAAGGAAAACCTGTTTCGCTGGGCGAACTGGGAAATCACCGACGCGAGCGATGCCTACACCAAGCAGGATTCGCGGACGATCCACATCCCCGTCGACGTGCCCGCCGACGGCGAAAAGACCGTGACCTATACGGTGAAGTACACCTGGTGACGCTCAGCGCTCGTCGCGATCAAAATCGCAGCGGGATCAACCGCCGCAGCCGCGGCTCGCGCAGGAACAGCGCCAGCCAGACGATGACGCCGAACGCCAGCGGCATCAGCGCCGACCAATCGCCGACCCGGAAATGCGTCGCCACCGCCCCGCCCAGGTAGCCGCTCAGCAGGATCGCGCCCAGCACCGCGGTCTGCGGGATCGCGTACAGCAAGACGCACGCCAGTTCGATCACCACCACGTACACCGCAAACCGCTCCGGCCAACCGAAGTCGGCGATGCTCTGTTTCACGACGTCCGGCTTGAACGCGAACATCACCACGCCCGATGCCATGAACAACACCAGCAAGGTGGAAAGAATTCGCCCGATCCAGACCGATGCGCCCGGCTTTTGGCGCGTCAATTCGGCGGGAGAGGTCGCATCGGTCATGGGGGTGCCTTTCGGTAGGATGCCGGGAGCATAGCAGATGTCTGCCCGAACCCGAACGCGACGCCAGACGGCGAACCGAACCGGCGAACGCAAACCGGCCGGCCGCCGCGGGGCGGGGGGTTTTGTCCGGCAGTCGTGCCCCCGGGCTTTACATTGGGACGGCCTCCGATACGATACTTGGCCCTTTCGCGCGGAAATTCCGCGCGACGATCGTTTTTATTGAGTGAGGATTGCCATGGCCGACAGCGCGATTGCGGAACAAGAAACCGCCGAATTCATTTACCCCGTCACCGTTGAGGACGCGGGCGTGGCCACCAAAAAGGTGACCGTGCAGATCCCCGAAAGCCGCATCAGCGAATCGCTGGCGAGCCAGTTCAAGGAACTGCGTGGCCAGGCCGCCTTGCCCGGCTTCCGTCCCGGCCGTGTGCCCCAAAAGCTCCTGGAAAAGAAATTCACCAAAGACGTCCGCGAGCAGGTCACCCGCACGCTCCTGCAGGAGAGCTATCAGCAGGCCGTCGAGAAAAACAACCTGCAGGTCGTCGGCGAGCCCGATTTTGAGAGCCAGGAAGAACTGAAGCTCCCCGAATCCGGCGATCTGTCCTACAGCTTCTCCATCGAAGTCCAGCCGGAATTCACCGTCCCCGACCTGGGCTCCATCGAAATCAAGAAGCCCAAGATCGAAGTCAAGGATGAACACATCCAGCAGGCGCTGGCCAACCTGCGTGAGCAGCAAGGCACCCTCCTGCCGGTCGAAGACCGCGGCATCCAGGAAGGCGACGTCGTCGCCGCCGACGTGCACGTGAAGCTCGGCGACGAAGTCGTCCTCCACCAGCACGACATCCAATTCAAGGCCAAGGCCGGCACCATCGCCGGGCTCAAGATCGACGACCTCGCCACCAAGCTCGAAGGCGCCAAGATCGACGACACCCGCTCGATCACCCTCACCGCCCCCGAGCAGCACCCGACCGAAAAAATCCGCGGCAAGGAAGTCACCGTCGAGTTCAAGATCAAGGACATCCGTCAGCTCGAACTCGCCGAGATCAACGAAGAATTCCTCGGCCAGCTCGGTTTTGAAAACGAACAGGGCCTGCTCGACGCCCTGCGTGAGGAAATGGAAGCCCGCGTCAAGAACGACGTGCAGAACTCGATGCGTGACCAAGTCGCCAAGGCGCTGCTCGACGCGGTTCAGATCGAACTGCCGAGCAAGCTGAGCAAGAAGCAGGAAGGCCGCATCGTTCAGCGTCGGGCGATCGACCTGATCCAGCGCGGCGTTCCGGAAGACCAGATCACGCAGAACATCGAACTGCTCCGCAATGGCGCCCAGGACGAGGCCATCCGCGAACTGAAGCTGAACTTCATCCTGAGCAAGGTCGCCGAAGACCAGCAGGTCGATGTCAGCGAAGGCGAACTCAACGGCAACATCGCCGCCATCGCCGAGCAGCGCGGCCTGCGGCCTGAGAAGCTTCGCCAGCAGATGGCCAGCGAAGGCTCCCTCGCCAACCTCTACGTCCGCCTCCGCGAACTCAAGGCGATCGACAAGATCCTGGAAAAAGCCAAGATCGAAGAAGTGGAACCGGAAAAGAAGGATTAATCCCCTTCCGCTTCGTATCCCTCTGAACCAACCGGCCGGGCCTCATCCCACGATGAGGCCCGGCCCTTTTGTTGCGCGCGGGTGTTGCCGGGCGCTGCGGCCCCCGTCGCAAGCCGCCGCGCCCCCCGCGCAAAAAAAAACCCCCGCCAGATGGCGGCGCGTTTGTGAAATCGGAGGGTGAGGCGGGCCAACTCAGCCGGCTGTAATCTGGCGTCATATTT
>JBQCCH010000708.1:0-2186 GCA_051962375.1 Tepidisphaeraceae bacterium | reverse complement strand
TCGCCGGTCGTCGTCTTTTTCTACGGCGGCGATTGGCAGACCGGCGCGAAGGAAGATTATCGATTTGTCGCGCAGGCGCTGACGGGTCGTGGCTTCGTTACGGTCCTGCCGGACTATCGGCTTTATCCGCAGGTGCGGTTTCCGGCTTTCGTCAACGACGCCGCGGCTGCGGTGAAGTGGGTGCACGATCACATCGCCTTGTTCGGCGGTGATCCGCATCGCGTTTATCTGCTCGGGCATTCCGCAGGGGCGCACATCGTGGCGCTGCTGGCGCTCGATACGCATTACCTGAAGGATGTCGGATTGGCGCCCGCGGCGATCCGGGCGACGGCAGGCCTGGCGGGACCGTATGACTTTCGGCCGCGGCAGGAAGAGTTTGCCGTCTTCGGCATGGCGTCGCCCGCAAGCCCCGTGCCGCCGGACATTGAGCCCGTCCATTTCGCCGATCACGTCGCGCCGCCGATGCTGTTGATTCACGGCGCGGAAGATGACATCGTCGGCCCCGAGAACGCGGCGAATTTGTCTCGCAAACTCAAGGACGCCGGCTCGACGGTCGTGTGGCTCGAATACCCCCACGCCGGTCACGGCGGGCTGATCCAATCGTTCGCTTGGCCGTTCCGTTGGATGAACCCGGCACTGTGCGATGTCACTCATTTTTTTGAATCGCACTGATCGATGAAATTCAATCATGAAGTTGTGCCTGTCACGCATCGCATTGGCCGTGTTGTTCGTCATCGCAGGCGCGCTGCACTTTGTGCTGGCGGAGAAATATCGTCAGATCGTGCCGCCGCAATTTCCAGCGCCGGGGGCGCTCGTTGCGATCAGCGGCATCGCTGAAATCGTCGGCGGCGCGGGCGTGCTGGTGGCAAGTTTGCGACGAGCCGCGGGGTGGGGATTAATCGCGCTGCTGCTTTGCGTGTTCCCCGCGAACGTTTACATGGCGATCCATCCCGAGCGATTTCACCTGCCGGCGTGGATGTTATGGGGGCGGCTGCCGGTACAGGGGCTATTGATCGTCTGGGTATGGTCGGCGACGTTGCGTCGGCCTAACGTCAAGGCATGAGCGACGGCGGCAACGCGATCTGTGCGCTATGCGAGCGGTGCGTACCGCGGCGGTTGATCACGCTTCATCATCTGAAACCCAAATCCCGCGGCGGAAAGGCTGAGCATCGCGTGCCGCTGTGTCGTCCGTGTCACAAGCAGATCCACGCCACATTCGACAATCGAACGCTTGAGCGATCGCTGGCCGATCTGTCGGCGTTGCGGGCGCATCCGCTGCTCGAAACGTTCCTGCGATGGATTGTGAAGCAGGCGCCGGATCGCAACTTTAAGACCGCGGTGTCGGCCGCGCATCCGGGGTCGAAGCTGCAGCGATTGCGTCGCCGCCGACGCTAGGCCTTGGCCAACGCGCTGTGCATGCGCGGGCCGGGCGATTGGTGTTGAATCAGGTCGGCTTCGGCGTCGAGCATCTGATTCCACCGCTTCGCAACCACATCAGCCGGCAGAATTTGCTCGGCCAATTGGATGAAGGTCAGGTAATGCCCGTGCTCGCTCGCCCAGAGGCCGCGATAGAGTTTCTGCAATTCGCGATCGTTCTCGACGGCGTAGCCCAGCAGCTTAAACCGTTCGCAGGAGCGGGCCTCCACCAGGGCGCTGATCATCAGCCGGTCGATGAGCTCTTCGGGCCCGCGTCCGCGCCGCACGAGCTTGTGAAGATCGGCCATATACGGGTTGGCGTGGGTCCGCGTGAGTTTGCCGCCGCGCCGCGCGAGCAATCGGGTCACCACCGCCAGGTGTTCCACTTCATCCCGCGCGACCGCGGTCATGGCCGTCACCCAGTTTTCCGGCGGATTCGGTTCGGGCCAGCGATTGAGCAATTCCAGCGCGTTCGATGCCGCCTTTTTTTCCAGGTGGGCGTGATCATTCAGCAATGCCAGCGGTTGCGACAACACCTGCTGTCCCCAGTCACCGGGCGTGAGATAGCGTAGCGGAAGTTCGGCGTCTTTCACCATCGCCCCAGCATAGCCGCCGCCTCGCGCGATGCGGAATCGACTGCGAAATTTTTTGGTTCTTTGCTCTTTCTGCGGTTGGCGCGAGCGGCGAGCGCAGTAGGGTGCGAGGATGCGTTCTGTTCAGCACATTATTAATGTTTCAAACCGCCTGCCTGTGACGGTGGGCTCGGAGAT
>JBQCCH010000707.1:0-6452 GCA_051962375.1 Tepidisphaeraceae bacterium | reverse complement strand
AGGAAAGGCGCTTCGGGGCTCTTTGGCAAGTTGGGGGCGGGGTTTGGTGGGCGGCGTTGGATGAGTGAAACGTGAAGACGTAAAGCGGGGGTACTCCGTATTGCGTACTGCGTGAGGGTGGGTTGGCGGTTTCATGTCGGGCCTAAGTGGTGTGGCGGTGTGGGCAAGGGCCGTCGCACTGGCGCGCGGATGGTGAGGGTGGGCAAGGTGTGGCTGGGCCGGGGGTTGGGGGGGAAAATGGGTCGAAATCGCAAACAAAAATGGCAGGAACGGCCGGCGGGGGTTTTTTGTGACTTACGTGTGGCAGCGCGGGGGCGGGAATGGGTTTTGCCATTGGGGGCGGGGAATCGGAAACTAGGCAGGCATGTTGCTGCTGACGCTGCTGATGTGCTGGTACATGATCGGGCTGTCGTGTTTTGTGTGGGTGATCGCGTACCCGCAGTTCGACCGGGTCAACGCCGAGGGGTTCGCGGCGTATCACCGGGCACACCTCAGCGGAACGGTCTGGGTGATTGTCCCGATCATGATCCTGGAACTGGCGAGCGGGCTGGGGGTGGTTTATCGAAACTGGACGGAGCCGTGGGCGTGGGTGGGGATGGAACTGCTGGCCCTGGTGTGGGTGGTGACCTTCGGCATGGCGGTGCCTTTGCATCGGAAACTGGAAAAAGGACACAACCCGGGGCTGGTGAGGCAATTGAACCGGGCGCACGGTTATCGGACAGCGGCTTGGATATTGCGCGGGGTGGTGCTGGCGTGGGCGGTAAGCCGGTGGGGTTGGAATCCTGGGACGCCTTAACCGCAGATGACAGGATCGGGGCAAGAGCGTGAAAAAAAGCGGATGGGAAGTGGCGATTGATCCTGGGGATAAAACGACCTTGTATTTATAGGCCCCGGAATTGACATACCCAGGATCGGGCGGCGTGATTATGATTGTCAGACTTCACGCGATTCGCATTAAGGCGTGGGTGCGATCAGGTCGATCAAACGGTAACGCAAGGATCTGAAGCATCGGTCAGGCAGGGACGCCGACGCAGTAACGCGGCGGGACCCATTTTTCGACGAAGGCGTCAACGACATGGCGAATGGAATCAATCGAGGCGGCGGCAACACTCCCCCCACCGGCGGCAACGGCGGCGGCACTCAGCCCCCGGGCGGCGGCGGCGGGAACGGCGGCTTCCGGGGACGCCGGGTGACCACCTGCTCGTTCTGCGGCAAAAGCTCGCGCGACGTCGGCCCGATGGTCGAGGGGCCTTCGGACGTCTACATCTGCTCCAACTGCGTCGATCTGGCGCACAACATCATCCGCCAGGAAAAGCGGAAGATGTCGACCAGCCAGCCGCTGTTCACCACGATCCCGAGCCCGCGGCAAATCAAGGAATTCATGGACGCGTGGGTGGTCGGGCAGGACTTCCCGAAGCGCGCCCTGAGCGTGGCCGTCCACAACCACTACAAGCGGCTGAGCGTTCAGCAGACGCAGGGCGAAACGCCCAGCGAAGAAGTGGAACTCGATAAAACCAACGTCCTGCTGATCGGGCCGACCGGCTCGGGCAAGACGCTGATGGCCCGGACGCTGGCGCGGATTCTGAATGTCCCCTTCGCGATCGGCGACGCCACCACGCTCACGGAAGCCGGCTACGTCGGCGAAGACGTGGAAAACGTGCTGCTTCGCCTGCTGCAGGCGGCGGACTACGACCTGGAAGCGGCCCAGCGCGGGATCGTGTACATCGACGAAATCGACAAAATCGCCAAGACCAGCGGCAACGTGAGCATCACGCGTGACGTGTCGGGCGAGGGCGTGCAGCAGGCGCTGCTGAAGATGCTGGAAGGCACGATCGCGAACATCCCCCCGCAGGGCGGCCGCAAGCATCCGGAGCAGCAGTACATCCAGATGGATACCTCGCAGATCCTCTTCATCTGCGGCGGCACGTTCGTGGGCCTGGAAGACATCATCAAAAAGCGCCTCGGCAAGAAGATGATCGGCTTCGGCACTGAGGGCCAGGGCGCCAACAGCGAAAAGAGCCGCGCCGACGTGCTCCGTGCGGTGCAGCCGGAAGACCTGGTGGAATTCGGCATGATCCCCGAGTTCATTGGTCGTCTGCCCCTGATCAGCACGCTGGAACCGCTGGATGTGGACGTGCTGGTGAACATCCTGACCCAGCCGAAGAACGCGATCACCAAGCAATACCACCGCTTCTTCCGCCTGGAAGGCAGCGAAGTGGAGTTCACGACCGGTGCATTGCGTGAAATTTCCAAGCGGGCCCTGAAGCGAGACACGGGCGCCCGGGCCCTGCGGGCCGTGTGCGAGGAGATCATGCTGGATGTGATGTATCACCTCCCCGACGCCCCGGGCGGCAAGTACGTGATCGACGAAGACGTTGTCAACGGCCGCCGTCAGTTGTTCGGTCAGCGGGCGCCGGAAAAGAAGAGCGCGTAGGATTTCCTACACGACTCCGAGATTCGCTTAATCGCCGAAATCCCCGGGCACAGGCTGCCGGGGATTTCGGCCGTTCCTGAAGCTGAGCAAGGATCGAGGCACGGGGCAGGCTAGCCGGGGGCGGGCGGGGTTTTGAGTGGGGAACGCCGATTTTATAAGACGCGGGGAAACCCCAAAAATTCTTTAACACCTGCCGGGCTGGCCGATGTAGGTTATCGCGAATCAGGTGGGGACTTTACTCGCGCCACAGGGGCGAGCGACTCCAAGAACTCTCGGAATGCGAATGAACGGGGAACGAATGCTGCGTCTGCGCCAAGCCATCAAATTTGAAGCACTCGAAGGCCGCCAATTTTTCAGTGCGACGGCCCTCACTACAAGCCCGGCCAGCCCGGTGGTTTCGACGTCGCAGACGCTGACGGCATCGATCGTCGCGCCGCGCCGATTGTTCATGACCGGCAACAGCATGAGCGACGGCGTGAACTACGCCGGCCTGCAGGCGCTGCTCGGTTTGGATGGGGCGCCGGTGTCACTCGGTCGACAAACGGGCTCGGGCTTCACGCAGTATGCCAACTACAGCCTGGCGAGCGGCTACAACACCTCAGGGTTCGATCCCTCGCAGCCGGGGGTCGGCAACCCGTTCGGCAACTACCAGCAGGCGTTCGCCAACAGCTCGTGGGATGATTTCACCATCCAGCCGCATGAGCGCCGATTGCTCAGCGACATCTACAACGCGGGCACGCCCTACGAAGCGAACCAGGCCGAAGTGCCCATGTCGCTGGCGTTCATGGAAGCCTTCGCGCAAAACAGTCCGAACGGCCAGGTCTTCATCTACTCCCGGGCTGCGCGTCGGACGGACGTGAATTCAGACCTGACCCCGACCGGCCAGAGCTTCGATTATTCCACGGAATGGTTGAAGCAATACAACGATGCCGGCACCAGTGGGCTCCCCTACTTCAGCCGCTCGTACGTGCAGCAACTCATGCCCCTGCTGCGCCAAGCGCAGGCCGGCGACGCCAAGACGGCGTCGCTCCCGCCGGTGCGACTGATTCCGGTGGGCGAGGCGTATTACAACATCGACCAGGCGATCAAGGCAGGCAAATTCGCCGGTACGTCCGTCACGTCGATGCTGGACATGTATCGCGATCAATCGCACCCCAGCCCGGACGTGGCTGCGTACGTGATCGCCCTGACGTTTTATGCTTCGATCACCGGGAATGATCCGCGGGGCGTCGCGCCGCCGAGCGCGTACCTGTTCCCGGGCAGCCGGGTTGCGGATCCGAAGGTTCAGGCGTTGCTGCAGCAGGCCGTCTATGACGCGGTGACCTCCAGCGCTTACGCCGGGTACACCACCCCGCTGCCGACCGCGCCCGCACAGTCCGGTGCGATCGTCGTGAACGCGTTCACCGACGCCAACGCCAACAGCAAATTCGACGCCGGCGAGCTGCCGATGAGCAGCGTGCCGGTCTATCTCGACGCGAACAACAACGGGCAGCTGGACGCCGGCGAATTGACCGCCACCACCGACGCCAACGGCCAGGCCAGTTTCACGGGCTTGTCGCCGGGCACGTACTACGTCCGCATGCTCGACGACGCCGGCTACGACACCACCCTGCCGCTGCCGGCCAATGAATCGACCGACGGCGTGCGGACCGTTTCGCTGTCGCTGGGCATGATCGTCCACACCACCACCGGCGATGCGCTTCCGAAAGGAAACTCCGTCCTCAGCGGGTATGTCGTCGAAGACACCAACGCCGACCGCAATTGGTCCGCCGGCGAGACGGCCTTGGCGAACCGGACGGTCTGGATCGATCTGAATGATGACGGGATCATGCAGGATCGCGAGCCCCGGGCGGTGACCAATCCGTCGGGCAAGTTCATCTTCAACCAGGTGCCGGCCGGCAGCTATCGGCTGCGGCAGGTCATCCCCGACGGCTGGCAGCAGACCCTGCCGACCAACAACACGTCGCTCGGATTCACCGTCGCCGCCGGAGCGACGCGAAACATCAATTTCTTCGGCTACACGGTCGCCACCCCAACGCCGACGCCCACGCCGACACCTACGCCCACGCCAACCCCGACGCCGACGCCAACTCCGACGCCCACACCGACTCCGACGCCGACGCCCACGCCCACGCCCACGCCCACGCCCACGCCCACTCCTACTCCGACGCCCACTCCTACGCCTACGCCCACACCGACCCCCACGGGCACGGCGGTGTATCGCGGCTATGTCGTCAATGACACGAACGCCGACGGAAAATGGACCAGCGGCGAAGTTGGCATCACCGGCCGGACCGTCTGGCTCGATCTGAACAACGACGGCATCCAGGACTCGACCGAGCCCACCGCCCTCACCGGCAAGAACGGCGTCTTCGAGTTCGACAACCTCGCGGCCGGCACGTACTACGTGCGCGAAATCCTCCCCGACGGCTCGATCCAAACCAGCCCCGCCGCCGGCGCTGCGCTGAGCGCGAAGCTGACCGACGGCCAATTGAAGTCCGGCCAATACTTCGCAGTCACCCCCAACGGCCTGCCGACCCCGACCCCGACACCCACGCCTACGCCAACTCCGACCCCTACGCCTACGCCTACTCCCACACCGACGCCAACGCCCACGCCGACCCCGACTCCTACGCCCACACCGACCCCCACGGGCACGGCGGTCTATCGCGGCTATGTCGTCAATGACACGAACGCCGACGGAAAATGGACCAGCGGCGAGCTCGGCATCACTGGCCGGACTGTTTGGCTCGATCTGAACAACGACGGCATTCAGGACTCGACCGAACCCACCGCCCTCACCGGCAAGAACGGCGTCTTCGAGTTCGACAACCTTGCGGCCGGCACGTACTACGTGCGCGAAATCCTCCCCGACGGCTCGATCCAAACCAGCCCCGCCGCCAGCGCGGCGCTGAGCGCAAAGCTGACCGACGGCCAGCTGAAGTCCGGCCAATACTTCGCAGTCACCCCCAGCGGCCTGCCGACGCCGACACCGACACCCACGCCCACGCCTACGCCTACGCCAACTCCGACCCCCACGCCGACCCCGACCCCGACACCAACACCAACCCCTACGCCTACTCCCACACCGACGCCAACGCCCACGCCGACTCCCACGGGCACGGCGGTCTATCGCGGCTATGTCGTCAATGACACGAATGCCGACGGCAAGTGGACCAGCGGCGAGCTCGGCATCACCGGCCGGACCGTCTGGCTTGATCTGAACAACGACGGCATTCAGGACTCCACCGAGCCCACCGCCCTCACCGGCAAGAACGGCGTCTTCGAGTTCGACAACCTCGCGGCCGGCACGTACTACGTGCGCGAAATCCTCCCCGACGGCTCGATCCAAACCGGCCCCGCCGCCGGCGCGGCGCTGAGCGCGAAGCTGACCGACGGCCAGGTGAAGTCCGGCCAATACTTCACGGTCACGACGGCCTAGCGATCCGCCCGCGCCGCCTGCCGGCCGATCGGTTTCGCCAATCCTTGCTTTCCCGTCCCCCGCCGGCGAATCCGGTTGTCCGCCCCGGGGCGATGTGGTATCGTTTTTGCTTACGGCCGGCAATTTACACGCCGCGATGGTCGTAAAACTCTCGAACTCATGAGCTTATCGCAATCATTTTCGATGCGGATGGATCAGCGGCAGGTGCTCACGCCGCGCATGATCCAGAGCATGGAAATCCTGCAACTGCCCCTGGGGGCGCTCGAGGAGCGGATCGATCAGGAGATGCAGGTCAACCCGGTGCTGGAGATGCGGGTCCGCGATCGCGAGGCCGGCGAAGCGCCCACCGAAGCCGGCCCGACGCTGAACCGGGCGGACGACGAACGTTCCCTGGCGATCACCGACGACGGGGCTGCCGACTTTCGGCGGTTGGATCGCCTGAGCGACTACCTGGAGAACGAGGAATTTTCCACCAACAGCACGTTTCGCCCGAGTCATTGGGCGGGGCAGGATCGTGACGCGAAGATGGACGCGATGGCGAACACCGCCAGCCGCGGCTCAAACCTGACCGAGCAC
>JBQCCH010000706.1:0-2350 GCA_051962375.1 Tepidisphaeraceae bacterium | reverse complement strand
GCCCAGGTCGGTGATGATGTCGCCGAACATGTTGGTGGTCACGATGACATCGTACCGCTGCGGCTGGGTGACCATGTACATCGTGCAGGCGTCGACATGGTCGTAGCCGGTCTCAATCCCCGCGTAATCCTTGGCCACTTCTTCGAACGCGCGCATCCAGAGGTTGTGGGAATACCGCAGCACATTGGTCTTGGCGACCAGCGTGACCTTCTTGCGGCCGAACTGTTTGGCGTAGTCGAAGGCGTATCGGATCGCCCGCTCCACGCCGTGACGCGTGGTGACTTCGATCTGGTTGGCGACTTCGTGCGGCGTGTTTTTGTAGAGGAAGCCGCCGTTCTGGCAATACAGGCCTTCGGTGTTTTCGCGGACGATCACCATGTCGAAGGGGGCATCTTTCTTCAACGGCGTCGGCACGCCCGGCAGCAGCCGCGTGGGGCGAAGATTGATGTATTGATCCAGCTCAAAACGCATCTTGAGCAGGATGTCGGTCTCGATCAGGCCCTGCGGGATCTCCGCATTGCCGCGGGGATCGGCGCCGACCGCACCAAAGAGGATCGCATCATGAGCGGCCAATTCCTTCAGGGCCGAATCCGGGAGCGTGATCTTGGTCTTGAGGTAGTGCTCCGCACCGAACGGGTAATCGGTGGTCTGGTAGCTGAAACCGAACCGGCCGGCCACGTGCTTCAAGACTTTCAATCCTTCGGCGACGACTTCCTTGCCGACGAAATCGCCGGGCATGACTGCAATTTTCATATGGTGTCCTCAGTGATGGAATGCGAACAATACCGGACGGCGACGCAAACGCTAGGGGGATGAAGTTTGAACTTCAGAAAGCACGTGCAGCGCCTGCGGCTGAGCCGGATCGAGCGCCAGCGCCTGTTTCGCCAGCTGGACGGCGTCATCGCGTTGCCCCGAGCGGAGGAGCACGGTCGCCTTGTTCGCGTAGGCCACCGCCTCATCAGGGTGGGCGGCGATGGCGCGATCGAAATGAGCGATCGCGCCGGTGACGTCATGCAACTGAAAGCAGGCGATTCCCCAATTATTCTGCAGGCGGGCATCATCCCCGAGCGACGCTTCGGCCGCTGCGTACTGGGCGATGGCGTCGGCGGGGCGCTGGGCCTTGGAGAGAAGGTTCCCAAGGTTGAAATGCGTGCGGCCGCTGTTGGGCCGCATTCGCAGCGCCGACTGATACAGCGAAAACGCCCGGTCGGCGGCGGCCTGGCGCTCGAACACCGGCGCCCGGGGGTCTTCGGCTACCTGGGCACTCATGTAGCCAAGCGTTTCAAACGCCGCGACGCTTTGCGGATTGACCGCCAGTGCGTGCTGCATGAGCGTGTTCGAATTCATCCATGTGCCGCTCTGCACGGCCGACCCGATCGCGCACAGGATCAGCACCAGACGAATGCCGTACACGACCGATTGCCGGGCCCGACCCCAGAAAAACAGCAACGCGAGCAGCATGGCCGGCCCGAGCGTGGCGAAATAGGCGTAGCGATCGGCGACGGTGGAATAATACTGGAAATCGAACGGCACCAGCCCCAGCACCGGCGCCACGCCGCCCAGGGCGATCAACACCGCGCCGGCCAGGTACGGGCGGCGCCGCCATTGGAGCAGGGCAAGGAGCACAACCGCGATAGCCAGGCCGATGTGCAGGCTGGTGGGCAGATCCATTGCCAGCGTCGCGGGCGTGCGGCCGTAATCGATGCCGAGCGGCCAGGGCAGAGCCCAGTGTGCGAGGTAGAAACCGAAGGCGTCCGCCGCCACCAGCAGCCGATGCGCGATCGAAGGGGCGACAATCGCGGTGGCCGGTTGCGCGATGCGGGCCATCACCATGAACGGGACGCTCACCGCACCCCAGGCCACGCAACGCATGAATGCCCGACGCCACGGCAGACGCAGGACAAAGTAGTCGATCCCCAGCAGCGCCAGTGGGGCCGCACAGACCGACGGCTTCGCGAGCAGCGCGAGTGCGTACAGAACCGCCGACCCTCCAAACACGGCGATGCGGTGACGTCCGTGCAGGCGAGCGGCGCGCGTCGCCAGGATCAGTGCGATCATCACGAGCAGCGTGCCGAGCAACGTATTCAGGCTGGCGCACCAGGCGACCGGCTCCACCGCCAGCGGATGCAGCAGGAACAACGCGGCCCCCGCCCCGCAACTGGTCCGGTCGTGGATGAAGTGCCGCAGGAGGGCGTACACGGCCAAGGCGGTCAGCACGTGCAGCGTGAGGTTGCAGGCATGAAACCAGGCGGGATTAAGTTGATGGCTGGTGGTCCAGCTCACCGCCGTCAGGATCGCGAGCAGGGTGTAGGAGAGCGGCGTGTAGAGCCCGAAGATGGCGTGGCCCCAG
>JBQCCH010000705.1:0-7112 GCA_051962375.1 Tepidisphaeraceae bacterium | reverse complement strand
AAGGCCCCCCCGCATTTTCACCTCCGCGCCAGCGCAACGGCCCTCGCCCAGCCCGCCAAGCGACTTATCGCAAGCGCAAACCCCGAAACGCCCCCCCATTTCCCCCTTACGCAGTACGCAATACGCAGTAGCCCCCCCGCTTCACGTCTTCACTCATCCCAAAAACGCAACCCCCACGAATTTCCAATGCCCCCGCCCCTCTCCCCATCTTGTACCGCCGTCCCCCCAAAAAGTCGGCCAAATTCTTTCCGCCCGCCGGGATAGAATCCACCCGCCCCCGGGCACTCCCGACAGCGAAGGAGCCGACATGGATTTCAAAGACTTTCTCAACCGCCTCGGCCGCTCTCGCGATGACGCCATCCTTGGTGGCGTCTGCGGCGGGTTCGCCGAAACCACCGATACCCCCGCCTGGGTGTGGCGCCTCGTCGCACTCTTCGCCTTGCTCTGGGGCGGCACCGGCGGGCTCTTGTACCTGGTCCTCTGGCTCCTCATGCCCTACCGCCGCCCCTAACGCCTCCGCCGCCCCGCAAAATCCGCAATCCTTTTCGGACTCACGTAGCCCCCCTAAATGACCGAAAAGCGGTATACTGCTGTTCACTGTTTTGGAGGCTTGCATCGTGAAATCATTCAAAGACTGGCTCGGCGAGGGCGAATCCCTGTATCAACAGGCCGTTCAGGAATACCAGGAGCTCGAGCGCCAGCTCGACGACCTGGAAAAACGCCTGGCCATCAAGAAAGACGAAGTCAACCAGATCGCCGCCGTCGTGGGCAAGCCTCCCGTCGAGAGCCCGAATCGCCGATTGACCGCCGAACTGGTCGATCAGCATTCCCCCTCGTCCGTTCCCAACACGCCGGCCACCATCGCCCGCGCGCTCAGCGGCCGCGGCCTCGGCGGTCGCTAACGGTTCCGGATCGATATCGGCATGAAGTGCCCGATCTGCAAAACCCCCGTCCCCGACCCGGCCGACCGCCCCGCGCCCCCGCCCGGCGCCGCGCCGGCCAAATCCTATTTCCCCTTCTGCTCCCAACGCTGCAAGCTCGTCGACTTAGGCCGCTGGCTCGACGGTAAATACCAAATCCCCGTCGAAGCCCCGGCCGAAGATTCCCCCGGCGACACCGCGCCGCAACTTGGCCGCCCGAATTCCGCAATGGATGAATAGCCTTCCCGAGACGACTGACCCCGCAGCTTGCCTCGGCGCGCGTCCTTCGGCGCGCCTTGCCTGCTCGTAGCGGCCTCGCCAAGACGGATCGTTTTCGCTCACCGAGCGCCCGGATCGGCCGCATGATCGCGCAGGGCTCGGAGAAACTCCCGCAATGCCGGGGAATCATTGTCCGCCCGGTACGTAGCCACCAGCGAGGTTTGCGGCTGCGGATCCGCCAACGCTCGGAACACCAGCCCCGGCCGCCGAAGCTTTTCCACCGCCTTGGGCACGATGCACACGCCGAACCCCGCCGCCACCAGGCTGATCCCCGTCTGCAATTCCGTCACTTCCTGCGACACGCTCGGCTGAAACCCCGCCGCCCCGCACGCCGCCACCACCTGATCCGCAAAGCTCGGCACACGCCCCCGCGGAAACAGCACGAACGGCTCATCCTTCAACGCCTTCAGCGGCACCACGTCGCGCCGGCTCAAGGGGTGCGACGTCGGCAGCGCCACGATCATCGGCTCACGCAGCAGCACCTCGGCCGCCAGCAGCGGCTCCCCCAGCGGCGCCCGCAGCAGGCCGACATCGATCTGCCCCTCCCGCAACGCCTCCCCCTGCAGGCCCGTCTCCATCTCGTGCAGTGCCACCTGCACCGACGGAAATCGCTGGCGAAACACCCGCATCGCCGCCGGCATCGGGCCGTACATCACCGACCCCACGAACGCCACCGACACCCGCCCCGTCTCCCCGCGCGCCGCCCGCTGCGCCACCGTCCGGGCGTGGTCCGCCTGGCTCATCAGCCGCTGCGCTTCGCCCCGGAACGCTTCTCCCGCCGGCGTCAGGCGAATCTGCCGCCGCGTTCGATCGAACAGCGCCACCCCCAGCTCCCGTTCCAATCCCTGAATCTGCCGACTCAACGCCGGCTGCGCCACCTCCAGCCGCTCGGCGGCCCGGCCGAAATTCATCTCTTCCGCGATCGTCAGAAAATAGCCCAGTTGACGCAATTCCATGCCCGCGATCATACCTTTTTGGCATCATTTATGCCTGAATAATGCATTGGACGCATGACTCAGTGCCTGCCAAAATCATCTCATCGCTCGCGAATGCCGCGGGCCGAAGTGAAAGCGTGAGGTCATGAGTCAAAGTTGCAGCGTGTCGTTATTGCCGATGGATCGGCAGCTGAATCAGCAGCTGGATCGGCCTTTTCACCGGGCCGAAGCCGCAGTCGCGCCCCAGGCCGCCGGGGTCGACTGGCGATTGCTGGCGATCTCCACCGCCGGGTTTTGCGTCTTTCTCAGCGTGTATGCCACCCAGTCGATCCTGCCCCTGCTGTCGCACGCCTTCAATGCCACCCCGCTGAGTGCGAGCCTGACCGTGACGGCAACGACGATCGCCGTCGCGCTGGCGGCGCCGGTCGTCGGGCTCATCGCCGAGCGCTTCGGCCGCAAGCAGGTGATCACCAGCGCCATCTTTCTGCTGGCGATCCCCACCCTGCTCGCCGGCACGGCCACGAATCTGCACATGCTCATCTTCTGGCGCTTCGTGCAGGGCCTGGTGATGCCCGGCATCATCGCCGTGACGATGGCGTACGTCTCCGAGGAATGGCCCCCCGACCGCGTCGGCGCCGCGATGGCCGCCTACATCAGCGGCAACGTGCTGGCCGGCGTCATCGGGCGATTGCTCTCCGGCTGGATCGCCGCCCGCTTCGGCTGGCACGCCAGCTTCTTCGTGCTCGGCGCGCTCGACCTGGTCGGCGGCGCGGTCGTGCTCGTGGGCCTGCCGCACGGACGCACGGCCCTGCCCCGCCGATCCGTCGGCACGACGCTGCGCGAGATGGGCGGGCACTTCTTCAATCGCCAGTTGCTCGCCGCTTATGCCGTGGGGTTCAATCTTCTGCTGACGCTGGTGGCCGCCTTCACGTACGTGACGTTTCGCCTGTCGGCCGCCCCGTTCGACCTGGGCCCGACCGGGCTGGGCCTGGTCTTCCTGGTTTACATCGCCGGCGTCTTCGTCACGCCGATGGGCGGCAAGCTGATCGACCGGCGCGGGCAGCGCCACGCGTTATTGTTGGCCCTTGGCATTTCGGCGGCCGGCGCGCTGTTGAGCCTGGCGCCCTCGCTGGTGGCGGTGGTGATCGGATTGATGTTGCTGTCGTCGGGCATCTTCATCTGCCAGGCGGCCGCCTCCAGCTTCATGGGATTGTCCGCCGGCCGGGCTCGCGCATCCGCCTCGGGCTTGTACGCGACGTTTTACTACCTCGGCGGCGCCGCCGGCGCGTTCGCGCCCGGCCTCTTCTGGCGCTTCGGCGGCTGGCCGATCACCGTCGCGTTCCTGCTGGGGATCGTCGCGATCACCGCCGCCGTCGCCACCTGCTTCTGGCCCGCCCGACCCCTCGGCTACCGCGCGGCCGCGTGAGCAGCCGCCGGGTTTTGAGCCGGGTGTCCGCGCTAGGAGTTCCCGATCAGGATGCCTGCCAGGAACACCAGCAGTCCGCCGACGATCACTTGGATCGACGCCCTCAGGAAGGGCGTATCCATGTACCGCTTGCGGATCCAGCTGATCGCCACGAGTTCAAACAACACGATGATGATCGCGATCGTCGTGGCCGTATGAAACTGCGGCACCAGATACGGCAGCGTGTGGCCGATGCCCCCCACCGTGGTCATCGCGCCGCAGACCGCCCCGCGCAAGAGCGGATTGCCGCGCCCGGAGAGCTGCCCGTCATCGCTCATCGCCTCGGCGAACCCCATGCTAATGCCCGCCCCCAGACTCGCGGCCAGGCCGACCTGGAATGCCTTCCAAGAATCGTGCGTCGCAAAAGCGGCCGCGAACAACGGCGCGAGCGTCGACACGCTCCCGTCCATCAACCCCGCCAGCCCCGGCTGAACGATCTGCAGCACAAACGTCCGCCGCTTCGTTTCAGCCTCATCGATGTGGTGCTGATTCGCCAGGAACTCCTGCTTCATGTGATCGGCCGACGCGGCATGGGCGCGCTCTTCGTCGGCGAGCGAATTCAACAATTGCCGCACGGCGGCGTCGGTGGTTTTGCTGGCGGCGGCTTCGTAAAACCGGTGCGTCGTCCGCTCCATCTCCGCGGCCCGCTCGCGAATGGCTTCGGCTGACCACGGGCGATTCAGCACCCCGGACTTGTGCCCGTTCATCCCCTTGACCTCGTCCGGACGGATCGCCGGCATCGTGTCGCCGAAACGCTCGCGGAACAACTGCGTCAGCCGATCGCGGTGCGACGATTCATCATCCCGCATCCGCTCCAGCACGCGGGCCGATTCCGGGTATTTGTCGCGCAGGTCATCCGCGAAATCCCCGTACAGCCGGCCGTCCCGCTCTTCCAGACCGATCGCCAGGGCCAGAACTTCTTTGTCGCTCAATTCTTCAATCGCTCGCATAGGTGTGCGGATGTTACGCAAGATTCGCCGGCTGGGGCGTGATATCGAGTCTCTTTTGGAAGATGAGACGGCATCGCGGTCGCAAGATCGGCTACATCGTCAGGACGATCTTGCCCTGAGCGCCGCTGTGGCCCATCACCGCGTCCTGCGCCCGCGCCGCCTCGGCCAGCGCAAAACGCTCCCCCACGTGCGGCCGATACGCGCCGTCGCGCAGGTGCGCGTTGATGGCGGCCAGCGCGTCGAACACTTTTTTGTCGCCCCCGCCCCAGTAGGTGACGCCGGTGACGCTCGATTCCTTCCCCATCATCTGCCGCGGGTCGATCTCCACCCGCCCCCGATTGCCGATCACCACCACCCGTCCGCCCGGCGCTAACAAGCCCAGGTCTTTGTCGAGATTCACGTTGGCGAGCATCTCAATCACCACGTCCACGCCGTTCCCTTGCGTGGCATCGGTGATTTCTTGCAGATAGCCGGGCGTTTTATGATCAAACACCCGCGCGGCCCCGTGCGCCTGGGCAAGCTGGCGTCCCGCTTCCGTGCCGCCGGTGCCGAGCACGATCGCCCCGTGATGGCTCGCGATCTGCACCGCCGCCAGCCCCACGCCGCCGGTCGCGCCGTGGATCAGCACGATCTCCCCCGCCCGCAGGTTGGCCCGGTCCATCAGCGCGCGATACGCCGTCACGTACGCAATGTTGATGGCCGCCCCTTGCTCAAAACTCACCGCGTCGGGCAACGGATGCACCTGCGCCGCCGGGCAGACGGCCCGTTCCGCATACGTCCCCTGCATCCGCCCGGCCGACGTCCCGCTCACCCATACCCGCGCCCCCACCGTCAGCCCCACCACGTTCGGCCCCAGCGCTTCGATCACGCCCGCCCCCTCCCCGCCCGGGATGTAGGGCAACTGCGGCTTCATCGCATACGTGCCGGCCCGGATGTACGTATCCACCGGGTTCACCCCCGCCGCGTGCAATCGCACGAGCACCTGCCCGTCACCCGGCTTCGGATCAGGAAGCTCCACCCATTGCAAAACTTCCGGCCCGCCGAACGCTTTGACCTGGATCGCTTTCATGATCACTCCTTCGTGCCAATGGAGTCAACTCGTCACGTCCACACACGCTCACGTCAGGCCACGCCGCCGTTGCAGGCGATGTTCTGCCCGGTGATCCAGCGCGCTTCATCGCCGGCCAGGAACGTCACCAGCCCGGTCATGTCCTCCACCTCACCGATGCGGCCAAAATTCGTCATCGACGCGTTGCGATCGATCTGCTCCTGCGACTTGCCCGTCAGGAACAATTCCGTCGCCGTCGCCCCGGGCGAAACCGAATTCACCGTAATCTTTCGCGGCCCCAGCTCCTTGGCGAGCACGCGCGTCATCTGCTCCACCGCGCCCTTGGTCGCCACGTAGGGCCCATAGGTCGGCAGCATCAGACGCGTCGTCGTCGATGAAAACGTGATGATCCGTCCCCCTTCCTTCACGCGCGTCGCCGACTCGCGCAGCACGTTGAACGTGCCCGTGACGTTGGTTCGCCAGAGGTTCTCAAATTCCTCGTCGCTCGTCTCGGCCAGCTTCTTGTAGAGGATGACGCCGGCGCTGTGGATGACGATGTCGACCCCGCCAAACTGCGCCTCGGCCGCGTCGAACAGGGCTTTGATGTCGCCCGGCTTGCTGACGTCGGCGCGCACCGCGATCCCGTCGCTCCCCTCGCTTTTGACGGCCGCAATCACCTCATCCGCCGACCCGCGGTTGGCGTTGTACGTGACAACAACCTTCGCCCCAGCCGCCGCGATGTGCCGGGCGATTGCCGCCCCAATGCCGCGCGAGCCGCCCGTCACGATCGCAATCTTTCCCTTCAATGATGCCATGGTGTTGATCCTTCTTCGTAAAACGTTGCGATGAAGCCAAACGCGCCGACCCCCAAACGCGCCGGCCCCCAAACACGCGAGCCGTTAGAATGCCGACTGGAGCAGGCCCCCTTCGTTCCGGATGGCCGCCCCGTTGATGCCCGACGCCAAGGGGCTCGCGAGGTACGCCACCGTGTCGCCGATCTCCTTGGGCGTCAGGAATCGCTTGATCAGCGACCCGGGCCGGGCCGTCTGGAAGAATTGCTTCTCGGCCGACTTCACGTCGCCGCTGCCCGAAGCTTCGAGCATTTTCTCCACCCCTTCCGAATGCGTCGGCCCGGGCAGAACGGTGTTGACCGTCACCGCCGTGCCGGCCGTCAGCTCGGCCAAGCCCCGCGCAATCGCCACTTGGCAGCTCTTCGTCATGCCGTAGTGGATCATCTCTTTCGGAATATGGAACGCCGACTCGCTGGCGATGAAAATGATCCGGCCCCAGTTCTTTTTCAGCATCCCGCCCAGATACGCACGGCTCATCCGCACGCCCGACAGCACATTCGTTTCAAAAAACCGCAGCCAGTCTTCGTCCGGAATCTTTTCGAAGGGCACTTCGGCAAAAATGCCCAGGTTGTTCACCAGGATGTCCACGCCCGGCAGCGCCCGGATCGCCGCGGCGCATCCCTCGGCCGTCGCCAGGTCGGCGACGATGCCCTGGACGTTTGCC
>JBQCCH010000704.1:0-2087 GCA_051962375.1 Tepidisphaeraceae bacterium | reverse complement strand
CGGTGAATCACCCGGGCCGCCTGGGCTCACTTGAGGATTTATGCCCGAAACACACCCTGAGACCGATCACCCGCGCCATGTCACCGAGCATAATTCGCATGCGCCCCTGCCCCCCGATCATCCGCCGCCCGGCATGAAGCCGCACGAGAAGAAAAAGAAGGACGAAGAAAAAGACGATCGCCCGTTTTACAAGCGGCCCATTTTTTTGATCGCGATGCTGGTGCTGATCATTGGCGGCGTGGCGGGCTTGCTCTACTGGCTGAACGCCCGGCATTACGAATCGACGGACGACGCCTTCATCGACGGGCACATCATCCAGATCAGCCCGCAGGTGTCGGCCCGCGTGGAGAAAGTGTATATCGACGACAATACGCTCGTGAAGGCGGGCGACCCGCTCGTGGACCTTGATCCGACGGACTACCAGGTGATCCTGGACCGCGCCAAAGGCAATGAAGCCGCCGCCCAGGGCAAGCTCGAACAGGCCAAGGCGCAGGTGACCGCGTCGATGGCGTCGCGCGACGAAGCCCAGGCCAATGTTGATGCGGCCAACATCGCGTTCCAGAATGCCGACGAAGACCTGAAGCGTTACGAAGCCCTCGACGAGCGCGCGCGTTCGAAACAGCAATTCGACAACGCCGTCACCGCCCAGAAAAATGCCGCCGCCCAGGTGGCCCAGGCGAAGGCGAAACTCGCCTCCGCGGAATCGCAGATCGTCACCAGCCGCGCGGCGGTTTTGGCGGCGCAGGGGGATTATCAGCAGGCCGTCGCGAATCGGCGGCAGGCGGAAGTGAACCTCGGGTATTGCCATATCACCGCCCCGTCAGCCGGGCGAATCACACGCAAGACCGTGGAGCCGGGCGCTTACGCCACCGTGGGCGGCCCGTTCTTCTCCATCGTCCCGGGCGACGTCTGGGTGACGGCCAACTACAAGGAAACGCAGTTGGACGACATGCGCGTCGGCCAGCCCGTCGACATTGAGGTCGACGCCTATTCCGACAAAACCTTCCACGGCCGCGTGCAATCGATCCAGGCGGGTACCGGGGCGAAGTTCAGCCTGCTCCCGCCTGAAAACGCGACCGGCAACTACGTCAAAGTCGTTCAACGCGTGCCGGTCAAGATCACGTTCGACCCCGATGAGTCGCAGGACAACCAGCATCTGCTTGCGCCTGGCATGTCGGTCGTTCCGAAAGTTAAAGTCAGGTAGGCTTCGCCGAGATCCGCATGAAGGAACACTTTCGCACCATTCCCGCCGGCCTGGCGGTCGTTGCCGCGATATCGCTCGCCGGCTGCACGGTCGGGCCGGATTATCAAGCGCCGCAAGTGCACGTCGGCCCGAACTTCAGTGAGCTTTCGAAAACCACGTCGGCCGACCCCGCGACCCAGCCCAGCGCGCTCAATGCGCGCGGCGAGCCGATCGTTGAATGGTGGTCGACCCTGCGGGACACCGAGCTGGATAGCCTGATCCAGCGCGGCGTGAATGAGAACCTGAACCTGCAGCAGGCCGCTTCGCGCATTCGCCAGGCAAGGTACGACGTCCGCATCGCCGGCGGGCGGCTGCTGCCGAGCGTGAACGCGACCGGCGGTTATGAAAAAGCGCGCGGCAGCGGGAATGTGGAATTTCCCCTCGGCGGCGCTGGCGGTGGCGGCGCGGGCGGCGGTGGATCGAGCGGCAATCTGAAGAAGGCGCAGTCCGCCAACAGTGAGGCTGGTGCATCGAGCACTGGTTCGGGGGCGCGGCTCGGGGGGCCGCAAAGCCCGCTGGGCGAGGGGGGCCTGCCCGGCGTGGAAACCGAGCTGTACCAGATCGGCCTGGATGCGACGTGGGAAATCGACATCTTCGGCGCCACGCGCCGCGCCGTCGACGCCGCCCCCGACGACCTGGCCGCGGCCGTTGAGGATCGTCGCGATGTGCTGACGACGCTCGTCGCCGAGATTGCTCGCGATTATCTGCAACTCCGCGGGCTGCAGCAGCGGCTGTCGATCGCGCGGGAAAATCTCGCGACGCAGCAAGACACGCTGGGGCTGACCCAGTCGCGCTTCAAGGCGGGCTTTGTGACGGAACTGGATGTCGCCCGCGCCAAGACGCA
>JBQCCH010000703.1:0-2722 GCA_051962375.1 Tepidisphaeraceae bacterium | reverse complement strand
CGCCGCCGAGGCCAGGCCGGATGCGCCGGAAACCGCCAGCACCGCCGCCGCGACCGCAAGACGGCCCGACGCCCGCCGACTGAAAAGACCCCGCCCATGACCTTGTAGATGACGCATACCGTGCTCCTCCAAACCGCAATTTACGTGCCCAGATGGGCGATGAGTTGATCCCGGACGCAACGCCCGGTCCCGATACTTTAAATTGTCGCGTGAGAAAATCTACCTTATTTTTCTTTATTTAATGTAAGTTACAGATCACCGCGGGCCGACGGGGTAATGATCCGCACAGTTCCTCCAGCATGCCCAGCCTACCGCCCTGCCCGGTCGCGGCGGGTGGAAAACGTCCAGGCGGGCAAAGGGTCGGCCGGCGGGATAAGCGGGAGTTTGCCGATCGTTTTCAGGATTCGAACGTCCCGCGCGGCCAGCGCCCCCGTCCGACAGCATGGGGTTGCCCACCCGGCGACGCCAAGACTGCGGGCGGACGCCGACACGGCGATTCACCGTCCGTAAATTACATCAATAATGCCGATTACTTTCTTGACTTCACTATTCAGTAGGGTAAATTTCGATGCTCATCGAGAAATTTGCGGTGGAATGGTTTTCACGTCCTGCGGCTTCACGACATCTTGTTTCGGAGGAGAATATGCAAAAAAGCGGATCGATTTTGGCGGCGTTGGCGACCCTGGCGGTGGCTTCAACCTCGGGCTGGGCGGCAACGGTCACCTTGAACTCGGCGGATGGATTCGGCGCCAGCAGCTTTAACACGGCCGGCGGCTGGAGCAATGCCCAGGCCCCTTCGGCGGCGAATGATTACCACGTCAGCATCCCGCAGCTTCGCACCCCTGCGGACGCGAACAATTACACCTTCGCGGGCAATAGCCTGACCCTCGATGCGGGCGGCCAGATCCTTTACAAGGGTTCGGGCGCGGTCAACACCTACACGATCAACAACCTGGTGATGAATGGCGGCCTGATCCGCAGCGGCGCGGGTTCGACCAACCTCGCGGACTATGCCGGCAACATGACCGTCACCGGCACCGGTTCGACCCTGCTGATCGACCAAAGCCCGATGCAGATCGATGCGGTCGTCGGCGGAACGGGCGATCTGTACGTGCACGGCACGCAGACCGACACCACCACCCGCAACGCCACCTTCACGGCATCGAACACGTACACCGGCAACCTGACGTTCGGCGCCTCGGCGGGCGTGAGCCACATGGTGTTCGCCAGCACCAGCGGCTGGACGTTTGCGATCGGCGCCAACGGCGTGAACAACTCGATCGTCGGCACCGGCGCGGGTCCGAACAATGCCGACTTCAATGGCGCGTTCAATCTGAACCTGACCAACGCCAGCCACAATGCCGGCGATACCTGGACGCTCGTCGGCACGGGCATCACGCCGACCTACGGCGCGACGTTCAACATCCCGGGCTTCACGCAATCGGGAACGACCTGGTCAAACGGGAGCTATAGCTTCGACCAGGCGACCGGCGTGCTGTCGGCGGTCGTTCCGGAGCCGGCCTCGCTGGGGCTGCTCTCGCTGGGCGCGCTCATGACCATCCGCCGTCGACGCCAGGCGTAACGCCAGGCTTCATGCGGTTGTAAAAACCAGACGGGCGGCCCTTCATTGAAGAGCCGCCCGCTTCTTTTGTTGCCCGAAACAAACTCGCCGGCAAAATCAACGGACGGATAACGCCCGCGCGAAGTCACATGCTGAAGTCCTGCGCACGAATTCACCCGCTGACGTCACCGGGCGCAGTGACGCCGTGACGTCAGCGGGTGAAACGCACGTCGCCGGATGCGCGGCCCTGCGTTAAGGCTTCCACTCCAACACGCGCGCGGTCTGCGGCGGCACGTTTTCCAGCTTTTCGCCGTCGCCTTGCCCGGCGAACTGGACGTAGAGATCGAGCACCTGATCGCGGTTCCAGCGGACGTGGTCGTAGGAAGGCTCCCATTCGCCGACCGAATCGTCCGTCAGATCGACGGTTTTCCACTGCGGATGGGAAAGGTCGGTGCATTCGGCGAGGGACACCTTGCTGCCACGCTCGGCGTCGCGGAAGACGACCCAGACGCCCGTCTTGCCGTCCGCATTCCGGGCGAGCACCTGCGGCCGCGAGATGGGGATGCGCTTGGTCCCCCCGCCGCTGAGGCTGAAGGTGGTCTTGCGATCGGTTGCCTGCACGGTGTTCCAACCTTGGCCGTCGTTGTGGATGATGAAGTATTGCACCGTCGACCCGCCGACCGGCCGAAAGTAGGTGGCGATGATCGGATGGCCGTCGGTGTCGGTGCACATCGACGTCTGGTTGATCAGCTCCTGCCGCTGCGGGATTTTCGACGCGATCTCGGCCGTTGCGAGGGTGATGGGGATGGCGTACTGAGAGCCGTCGGATTTCTTCCAGGTCACGCCGCCGTCGTCGGACCGGGCGTAGCACATGTCATGGTTGGTGGCGACATCGCCCGATTCGCGCCAGACCCACGAGACGTGAATCGAGCCCTTGCCGTCTACGCAGGCCTGCCAATAGGCGTTGCGGTGATTTTCGCCGCTGATGAGATTGGAGTGGGTCTGGGTCCAGGTTTTGGTTTTGAGGTCGTACCGATCGATGACCAGATTGCCGCGACCGCTGGCGCCGTCGCGATACATGAAGATCAGATCGCCGTTGGCCATCTTGAAAAATTGGGGGTAGGTGACGTTTTGTTCCGTCTTGCCGGTCATGGGCATGGG
>JBQCCH010000702.1:0-8909 GCA_051962375.1 Tepidisphaeraceae bacterium | reverse complement strand
GTCTTCGGGCCCGCGAGGTCAGCGATGATCTCCCGCGGCTGCGTGGTCTGCGCCCGTGCCGACAAGGGAGCCAGCAACAGCAACCCGATCAGGCAAAACCGATGCGCCAAGACGGTTGAATCCATCGTGATACTATAGGGGCTTTCCCCGGTTCCACCAATCCGGCTCAAGCTGGTGACAACGCTTCACCGGCTGCGGAACCGGGGAGGGAGGCTGTGTACAGCCGCGCCCGGACGCGTTCCATCAGCGTTTCTGCTTGAAGCGTCCAGTTCCACTCGGCCTTGATCACCGGGCGCTTGTGGGGCGTGAGGATCAACAACTGCGGCGCCGCCAGGGCCAACGCCCAGCAGAGGGCGGGCAATCGCGATGCTTCGACCAGGTGCATCGCAAAGCTGCAAACGACGAGGGAAAACGTCCGCTCCGCCAAAGCGCCGTCGGCGATCGCTTCAAAGGTCAACCGCTCGCAGGGCGACCCCGTGCGGGCGGTGTAGGCGTCCGCGGTGAACGGGTCGATCGCCGAAATCGCCGGTGCAGCGTTGCCGGCGGCATCCCGCAGCGCCAGCGTCACTTCCCCGCTCCCGGCCGCCAGATCCAGCACATGGCTGGTGTCGAGCTCCCACTCCCGAACAACCCGGCCAATCAGGTCATGGATGATCGGCTCGTGCGGATTTCGATACGAGCGACCTTCGCGTTCGTAGTATCCGCGGGCGCCATGAGCGACGTAGGCGTCGTGGATGGATGCGTAGGGGTCTGTTGCCGCCATACCTTGGTTTCCACCTGAATGTAGGAATAGATCAGCGAAATGACCGCCACCACCACGCTGACCCAGAGCGTGATCTTCAGGATGCGGATGCGGTTGGCGATTTCTTTGTCGCGCCACTCGGCCAATCGCCGGTCGATTTCGTCGAGCTTGCGGTCAATGCGCGCTTCAATTTCATCGAGCTTCTGATTGACGTAACTGTCCGCCTGCCGCTTCACCCGATTGGCGATGCCGCCGAAAAAGCCCGATTCTTCGATTTCTTCCTTCAGCGCTTTCGCCCGGGGAGCGGCAGCCGCAGCGCCCGGGGTGGCGGGTGTCACCGGCGGCAGGGCGGTGGTCTCGTCGCCGATGATGCTCTGCACGCGCTTGCCCAACCAGCCGCGCGTTTTCCGCTTCATCTTGTTGAAAAAGCCCTCCTGCGCCTTCAGCTCCTTGATCAGGTCGTCGCGGCTTTGCACTTTCGACACTTCGCACCCGCGCAGCAGCGCCAAGGCGAACAGGCCCCGGTCGCTCAGCCCCGTGAAACGCATCGATTTGATCTGCACAATCTCGATGGCCAGCTGTTCATTCACCGCCCCCAGCAACGGCGTCCGCCCGGCCCAGTGCAGGACATCCACGAGGGCGGCCTTGTCCAGCGATGCGATCAGTTGCCGCCGCCGATGAATCGCCGCGATCAGCTCCGCCTTGTCATCGAAACCGCGACCGTCGAGCCCGAATTCGTCAGCGATCGAGCGGATTTCTTCAATCGGCAGGTCGCCCAATTGCTGCCGGGGCGGGGTCGTGGGTTCGGGCACGATCACTGCGGGAAGGTTCGAACTTGGCGTATTCGTCTCGGTCATGACAGATTCAGGTCCATGCTCCGCAGCAGCGTGTGCGCCCAAAATAGCAGGCCGAACACCACGCACAAAAGCAGGCAGATCAGCACATCGCCCCAGAACGTGCGGAACCGCAGCCGCAGCCCGTGCACGATGACGTATCGCCGCAGGATCGTGATGTACCGATCCTCACTCATCAGCCACACGTACCAGGCCCATCCCTGCTCGGCCATGACGATCGAGTAGTAGACCGTCACGATGATGCAGACGACCCAGCGGAAGAAATTGAAGGGATCGATGTCGGGCATCGAATCTCAGCCTTGCCCCGGCCTGAACGCGCCGCCGCGGCGGCAGGATCCGCGGGAGAGGCGTCAGTCGGCGGCTTCCTTTTCCTCCGCCGCCGCCCCAAACAGGGCCGTCCCCACGCGAATCATCGTTGAGCCTTCCTCGATCGCGATCTCATAATCGTGGCTCATCCCCATCGACAGGTGCCGAAATCCCGCACCGCCGGTCTTTTGCCACCGCATCTCCTCAAACACTTCACGCGTCCGCCGGAATGCGGTGCGGATCGTTTTTTCATCATCGGTCAATTCCGCCATCGTCATCAGGCCGACCAATTGCAGGTTGGGCATGGTGGCAATCTGCTCTCCCAGGTGCGTTGCCGCCCCGATCGCGACGCCGAACTTCTGCGGCTCTTCGCTGGCGTTCAATTGCATCATCACGTTCAATTTCCGCCCCAATTTCGCAGCCGCCGCGTCCAGTTCTTCGGCCAGACGCAGCGAATCCACGCTGTGCACGCAATGGATCAGCGGAATCAACTGCTTCACCTTGTTCCGCTGAACGTGCCCGATCATGTGCCATCGCGGCGCGGGGGCGGGGGCGGCCTCGTCGCCGTGGACGCGGCGCCGGGCGAGTCCTTCGTTGATCTGCGACGCCCGCTGCATCAACTGCTGAACCCGCGATTCCCCCAGGTCGCTCACGCCCAGGGACAAAATCTCCCGAATGGCCTCCGGGCCGGCGGTTTTCGTGACGGCGATCAGGGTCACCTCCTTCGGATCCCGCTTCGCCCGAGCGCATGCCCCGGCGATCTTGCCCCGAACCTCGTCCAAACGCTCCGCCAATACCGATTTTTTCGCCATTCGGGTTCCTTCCCAGTTTCCCAAATCAGTATAAACGATCGCGGGCGTCATCCAACCACTGCCGCCCGCTCCGAGCCCGAACCGGAGCGCTTTTGGCTTGCCCGCCGCACGATTCGCGAAATATTTCTCCGCCGTTGCATCGTCTTGCCTGCACGATGCATAGCATTACAAGATGCCTGGCGAACCGGTTGAAGTTTCCGCAAGCGTCGATTTGAGCCTGCCCAGTGCCGCTCGCGACTTTGGCAGTGAAGCCTTTCGGCTGACGCTCATGCAGGAACTGCTGACGCAGATGGATCAGCTCGAACCCCACCTGATGCGCCTGGCGGGCGGGTGGCTGTGCGGGCCGGTGGATGTTTATGTGACTTCCGTCGACGCACCGAGCGATGCCGCCATCGTCGGTATTCTCTTGCAGTTGCGGTTTCAGACCCAGGTCGTTCCCGGGTGCGGCACGTCGGCGGTGGCGTCGGATCACCAGGTGGCCGCCAAGTTGCGGCTGGAGCGATCCACCGGCAGAGCCCGCCTGGAGATGACGCGGCTGGAGATGACGCAGTCTGAGTCCGCCGACACCGCGTTCTGACGAATCGTCGCACCCGCCCGGTTCGGCCGCCGCACGCGGGCAAATAAAGTTGCATCTGCACTTCGATGCACTATCTTCCACCTTCCGACCTATGAATTTCGACCCAAAAATGACGAAAAACGAGCACGTCAAGCTCGCCAAAGACGGCCTTGACGTGTGGAACGACATTCACCGCTACGCCCGGGAAGGTTACGCCGCCATCGATCCCGACGACTTCGGCCGCATGCGCTGGTTCGGCATCTACCAGCAGAAGCCCAACGAAGGGCACTTCATGTGGCGCATCCGCATCTCCGGCGGACGCCTGAAGCCCGCGCAGCTCAAGGAAATCGCCGCCGTCTCCAAACAGTACGGCCGCGGCTTTGCGGACATCACCACGCGCCAGTGCATCCAGTTGCATTGGATGACGATCGAAAATTTCCCGGACGCTTTCGAGCGCATCGGCGAGAAGGCGGGTCTGTACACGCAGTTCGCCTGCGGCGACACGCCGCGCAATGTCTGCTCCTGCCCGCTCGCAGGCATCTTGAAGAATGAAATCGTCGACATCGGCGACCTGCCCAAGCAGATCTTCGACATGTACCGTGCCGCCGGCAAAGCGCTCAGCAACCTGCCGCGCAAGTTCAAGAGCACGATCAGCGGATGCCCGCTGCATTGCAATCAGCCCCAGATCAACGACGTGTCGGCATTCGGCGTCCGCCGAAAGCGTGACGGCGTCGAAGAGCGGGGCGTCGGCGTGATGGTGGGGGGCGGCCTTTCGTCCACGCCGCACTTCGGGCAGTCGCTTCGCATCTTCGTCCGTGAAGACAAGATGCCCACCCAGTTGCCGAAAATCATCCGCGCGGTTTGTGAAATCTTCCGCGACGCCGACGAACTTCGCTACAAGCGCATTCGCGCCCGGCTGAAATTCCTCGTGGCCGACCGCGGCTGGGAATGGATGCGCGACGAAGTCCAGAAGCGCGTTGATTTCCCGCTCGAGCATGACGAGACGATCGTCTACCCGCGCGGCGCGCTTCACACCGATCACATGGGCATCGGCGAACTGAAGAACGGCAACTTCTACGTCGGCGTGCCGATCGAACGCGGCCGCTGGACGAGCGAGCAAATGCTGGCCGCCGCCGAGCTTTCCGAGAAATTCGGCACGAAAGACGTCGAGATTCGTCTCAGCCAGAAGCAAAACCTCATCATCACCGACATTCCGAAGGAAAACGTCGCCCCGTTGGTGGCCGAACTCAAGAAGCACCAGCTCGATCCCGACGCGCCGCTCTGGCGGCACAACCTCATCAGCTGCACCGGCACGCAGTTTTGCAACCTGGCCGTCACCGAAACCAAGCAGCGGGCGTTTGACCTGCTCAAATACCTGGAAGACCACACCACGATCGACAGCCCCATCATGCTCAGCATGAGCGGCTGCCCGAATAGCTGTGCCCAATATCAGGTGGCCGACATCGGCCTCACCGGGACCAAAAGCCAGTGGGAAGGCGAAAAGGTCGACGCGTTTGACGTCTGCGTCGGCGGCCGCTTCGGTGAAAATCCGGAATTCGTCCGGCCCCTGTTCGAAAAAGTGCCGGCCCCGATCCTTCACCGGCAAATCGAGCAACTCGTCAACGCTTACCTGGCCAACCGCGTTGACCCGCAAACCGATGACGATGCGGAAACTTTCCGCGATTTCATCGACCGCGTGGAGCTCGATGACCTGAAGAAGTGGTCCGCCATCCCCGAATGGACGCCGCCCGCACCGAAGGTGAAGCGCGAAAAAGCCAAGGTCTGACGACCTGACGCGTCAGCCGGCCAAGTTCGGGATGATGCCCATGTGGTTCGACACCGATGCTCAAGATCGCTGGACCGATGCCATCGCGCACCTGCGCAAGGATCGGAAGCTGCGCCCGGTGATCGATCGCGTCGGGCCTTGCACGCTGAAGCCGCGACGCGATTATTTCGTCAAGCTCATTCAATCCATCCTGAGCCAGCAGGTGAGCGTGGCGGCGGCGGCGTCGATGTATCGGAAACTGTCGCTCAACTTCGTCGGCAAAAAACCAACGCCCGCCGAAGTGGTGCGGTTCATCCGCGAGTCGGATGAGCAGACCATCCGCGCGTGCGGCTTGAGTCGCCAGAAGCGCGCTTACGTGCTCGATCTGGCCGAGCGGTTTCATTCGGGCGAAATCCAGTCGCGGCACTTCTCGCGGATGAGCGACGACCAGATTGTCGACAGCCTCACCCACATCAAGGGCATCGGCCGATGGACGGTGGAGATGCTGCTGATCTTCGCCCTGAATCGCCCCGACGTCTGGCCCGTCGATGACCTGGGCATCCGCGAGGGCGTGCGCTTGCTCGAAGGGCTCGAGGAACGGCCGTCGGCGAAGGAGCTCCGGGGCTACGCCGAGCACTGGCGGCCGTATCGGTCGGTCGCCTCGTGGTACCTGTGGCGGATCAAGAGCGGGCCGGCCGTCGTCGTGCGTCCGATAAAGTCGCCGGGAAAGCGTTTGTCACGTCGGGCCTGAATCGGTTCGATAATCAACCAGTGCGTGGGCGGTCCGCCCGCGCGGTGTTGTTTTGAAAGGGTTACGCAATGAAGGGCATCCTCCTCGCCGGCGGCGCGGGCACGCGTCTGTATCCGTTGACCGCTTGCATCAGCAAACAACTGCTGCCGGTCTATGACAAGCCGACGATTTATTATCCCCTGTCGGTCCTGATGCTCGCGGGCATCCGCGAGATCCTGATCATCAGCACGCCGCGCGACCTGCCGATGATCGAGCGCCTGCTCGGCGACGGCAAAGACCTGGGATTGTCCCTCTCCTACAAGGTGCAGCCCGAGCCGAAGGGAATCGCCCAGGCGTTTACGCTGGGCGCGGAGTTCGTGGACGGCAGCCCGGTCTGCCTGATTCTGGGCGACAACCTTTTCTACGGGCACGACATGACCCAGCTGCCGGAGAAGTCGGCCGGGCTGACCAGCGGATCGCACGTCTTCGCGTACCAGGTGAAAGACCCGGAGCGATACGGCGTCGTGGAATTTTCCAAGGACTACAAGGCCATCTCCATCGAAGAAAAGCCCAAAGCGCCCAAAAGCAGCTGGGCCGTCACGGGGTTGTATTTTTACGACAAAGATGTCGTCTCGATCGCGCAAAGCCTCAAGCCGTCCGCACGCGGCGAGCTTGAAATCACCGACGTGAACAAGGCTTACCTCGCGCGCGGCGACCTTCACGTGCAGCCGATGGGGCGGGGCGTCGCTTGGCTGGATACGGGCACTTACGATTCGCTGCTCTCCAGCTCGCAATTCGTTCAAACCCTCGAAGAACGCCAGGGCCTGAAGGTGGCGTGCATTGAAGAGATCGCCTTCGCGAAGGGCTTCATCCAGGCCGCCCAACTGAAGAAACTCGCCGAGAAAGCGGGCAAGAGCGATTACGGCAATGACCTGCGCCGCGTGCTGAAAGACGCCGCCGCCTGATCGGCGCCGTTTGGTCGCGGGCGTCATCAATGACGGTTGCAAACCGCCGGCCCGCATTTACGCTGATGCGGATGGTGGTTGGCCTGCATCACGTGCAACTGAGCATCGCGCCCGGACGGGTGGAAGCGTCGCTGCGCTTTTATGTCGACCTGATCGGTTTTACGCCGATCGAAGACCCCTTCAAGATTGAAGGCTTCTGGCTGGCGGCCGGCGCGCACCAATTGCATTGCCGCGTCGAACCCGACATCGACCGCCGCGCCACGCGAGCGCATCCGGCCTTCCTGCTCGATGATTTATCGGCCGTGCAGCAGAAACTGCTCGACGCGGGATTTGAGCTGGATCACCAGGCGGATTTCGCCGGCTACCGGCGGTTTCACGTGCTCGACCCGAGCGGGAATCGAATTGAGTTGATGCAGCATCTGGCCGACAATTGATCCAGAGGCGAAGACCCGCCATTGCGCCGGCCGTGCGTGGGCCGGTGGTGGTTTATTGGCGGATGCCTATCATGGCCCGCGGCATTGTGGATTTGATGGGCCTCGTGTTCAGGATTTTTCATGCGAACTCTTCTCGTCACCGGCGCCGCCGGCTTCATTGGCAGCAACTTTGTTCGGATGCTCGTCAATCGTCGTGAGCCGGTGAAACTGGTGGCTTTCGACAAGCTCACCTACGCCGGCAACCTTGCGAATCTGAGCGACCTGTTGGGCGACCAGGTGGTGTTCGTGAAAGGGGACATCTGCGACGCCGGCGCCGTCGGCCGGGTGTTGGATGAGCACGGCGTCACCGAAGTCGTGCATTTCGCCGCCGAATCTCACGTGGACCGCAGCATCCTCGGCTCGGGCCCGTTCGTGCAGACGAACGTCGTTGGCACGCAGGTGCTGCTCGACGCGTTCAAGGCGAAGAAACTCGACAAATTCCTCTACGTCAGCACGGATGAAGTGTACGGCACGCTGCCGGAAGACCAGCCGGACGTGAAATTCACCGAAGAAACGCCGCTGCAACCCAACAGCCCCTACTCCGCCAGCAAGGCCGGCGGCGATTGCCTGGTGCGCAGCTATTTCCACACGTTTCACCTCCCCGTGCTCACCACGCGCTGCAGCAACAACTACGGGCCGTACCATTTTCCGGAGAAGCTGATCCCGCTGTTCGTCACCAACCTGATGGAAGACAAGCAGGTGCCGCTCTACGGTGACGGCAAAAACGTGCGCGATTGGCTCTACGTCGAAGACCACTGCGACGCGATCTACACCGTGCTGAACAACGGCACCTTCGGCGAGGCGTACAACGTCGGCGGCAACAACGAAATGACCAATCGCCAGATCACCGAGATCATCCTGAAGGCGATGGATAAGCCGTGGGACAAGTACGTCAAATACGTCCAGGACCGCCCCGGCCACGACCGCCGGTACGCGATCGACGCGACCAAGATCAAGCGTGAGCTGGGCTGGGAGCCGAAGTATCGCTTCGAAAGCGCGATCAAGACGACCATCCAGTGGTACCGCGATCACGAGAAATGGTGGCGCGACATCAAGAGCGGCGACTACCTGAAGTACTACGAAACGCAGTATGCGGGACGATGAAAAAGAAGTTGAACACAGAGGCGCGGAGACGCCGAGTCGATCAGGAGAGATCGGCTGCGGTCAAGGAAATAGGGGCCGGCGAGAACCGCAACCCAAGCGTTTTGAAGAATGACGATTGAAGTTGCGGGTGAGCGATGGTCGTAATGTGCGCATCCCTTCCCGCGCTGTCGGGAAGCAGACGGAGCAAGATGCCTACGCTGCGGGACATTCCATGAACAACCTCTACGACCGCATCCTCATCACCGGCGGCAACGGCATGCTAGCGTTCGCGTTCAAGCAGCGGTTCAAAGACAGCGGCCTGAACGCCACCTTCGCGGGGCGCGATCTTTGCGACGTCTGCAGCGAAGACTCGGTCGATCGCGCGTTTCGGCAATATCAGCCGACGCTCGTCATCAATTGCTCGGCCTATACGAAAGTTGACCTGGCGGAAAAAGAACTCGATGCCGCCAATCAATGCAACGGCTACGGCGTCGGCCATCTCGCGCAACTTTGCCGCGAGTATAAGGCGATGCTCGTTCATTACAGCACCGATTACGTATTCGACGGCACCGTCACCCGCCCGCTCCAGCCGGGCGATCCGCTCGGTCCGCTGGGGGCGTACG
>JBQCCH010000701.1:0-7804 GCA_051962375.1 Tepidisphaeraceae bacterium | reverse complement strand
ATGCCATCGCTGGTGGGCGGCAGAACGTATTCGACTTAAAGTGTCAGCTCCTCGGGACAAGTTGTCCGACAGGCGTGGCGGAAATGGGTGAAGCGTGCGGACCACCATGAAAAGTTCCCGCAGCAATCAATTTTGTTCGATGTTAGTTCGCTTTCACTATTGAAAGGTTCGTGGCCCGCGAAGTCGAGCGTGATTTGCTGTAGATTATGACAATTGCAGAAGCTCGCCGGAATCCTTTCCCGTTCTGGCTGCGACGGTCGGACAATTCCTCGACACATTTCAGAACAAATGCGGCATCACAAGAAGCTCTCAGCGAACCGGCAAGCCACCCGCATCAACGAGCGGTGCCTTTGGAATGCTGCCTGTAGCGTGCGCGGGCAAATCGACATGTCCCAACTTTGGCGCATAGTGCTACCGCTGGTCGTTCTCAAGCGGTTGAACGATGTCAGTGAAGCTCCGAAGGGCTTGAAAGATGGGCGGAGGTCGGGTCTCTCGGCAGGTCCAGACCAAGGTTTGCGAAGTGTCATTTGCCCAGGGTCAGCACAATGGGGCCAGATTATCCGCGGCGCACGCGGCATCCGTCATCGCCTGGATCGCGCCTTTCGCGATTTGGCTAGGTTTAACCCGGAACGTGGGGACGTGTTCCGGCTTATGCAGTTCCCGAGGTGGGAAAGGTTGCAACCAGCGAATGCCGACGAGGTGCTCTTCAAGTTGGGGAGGGCATTAGATTCCAACTGGCATTGGGGGCTTCAAGACGCCCAGCCTGATGCGTTAGGAAACGCGTATGAGTTCATGTTGGGTCGATTCGCCGCGGCAGATGGCGGCGGAGAATATTACACGCCGCCGGGCGTTGGCGCCTTGATGGCGGCCCTCTTGGACGCGAAGCCGAATAACACGATCTATGATCCCTGTGTGGGATCAGGTGGTCTGCTATTGGCGTTTGGGAAGCATCTGAAGAAGGTGCAATGCAGACCCCGTCGTTGGCGCGATCACGCTATAACAGTTCGCTATTTCGGGCAAGACTCTAGCAAAACTGCTACCGCAATGGCCAAGATCAACATGCTATTTCATGGGATGACCGCGCGCATCGCGCTCGGTGATTCGTTGCAGCGTTCCATGCTTCGTGACGAAGGGCAGCTGTGTGACCTTGTCGTTGCCAATCCTCCTTGGAACCAGACAGATTTTGTTGTGCCGGAGGCCTATTGCGAGGATGTCCGTTTCCCTGGCGTTCCAGTTCGTGCGGATTGGGTATGGGTCCAGCAGATGTTGGCATCACTAAGCTCGGATGGACGCTTGGCCGTGGTGCTGGATAACGGTGCCGTCAACCGCGGAAGCGCAACTGGTGGCTCCCATTGCGAACGAAATATTCGCGGCGCTCTAGAGCGTTTTCGTTTTTCACGTAGCGTATCCGCATTGTGTGAAGAATCCCTGGCAGTCGTCGGGTGTGACTGACGCCACGGCCGCATCGATCGCATCGCACAGGGCGTCGGACGTTCTGGCTGCGGCCGAACGCAGGACTGTTTGACCTTGGCCCACATGTTCTCGATCGGGTTGAAGTCCGGCGAGTATGGCGGCAGGTACAACAGCATCGCGCCGGCGGCTTCGATCGCCTCGCGGACGCCGGCGGCGTGGTGTGGCGGAAGGTTGTCCATGATCACGACGTCGCCGGGTGAGAGCTGCGGGGTGAGAACCTGGTTCACGTAAGTGCGGAACACGTCGCTGTCAGTCGCGCCGCTGACGACCGCGGCGGCGAACGGTCCCGCCAGCCGCACGGCGCTGATCATCGTGGTGATCTTCCAGTGGCCGGCGGGCGAGTGGGTCCTGAGCCGTTCGCCCTTGTCGCAGCGGCCACGCAGGCGGGCCATGTCGGTTTTAGCGCCGGATTCGTCGAGGAAGACCAGCTTCTGCGGGTCGATGCCGGACAGCTGCTCGTGCCAGGCGTCGCGACGCTCTTTCACGTCCGGCCGGAGCTGTTCGGCCGCCGAGACCGACTTTTTTTGTACCGCAATCCCAGCTTCCTGCACCACGCGTCAACGGTCGAGATCGCGACCTTCACGCCCAGGCCCTGCTGCAGTTCGGCCAGCGTGGCGTCGGGCTTGACCGCCACCAGTGCCGCCAGCTTCGTCTGCAGCTGGGGTGCTTCCCCTTGGCCCCGGCGTTGCGGGGCAGAGGCGCCAGCGTGCCGCGTTCCCGCAGGTGCTGTTTCACCCGCCGGGTGGCCGCCTTGCACAGCCCGAACAGGCTGGCAATCTCCTTGGTCTTCTTGCCTTCGGCGTAGAGCTCGATGATCCGCTGTCGGGTTCGCAGGGGCGTGGCTTCCATGCTGGCGATCTCCTGCTGATGTACCACATCGCCAAAGAGAGCGCTATTCAAAAGCTGAAAATGCTATAAGCGAAGGCAAGTTCTCGCCTTATGGCGATCGAATTCTCGTGCCGCGGTTCGAGTTCACGGGCCATCGTCTAGCCGTCGTGGCGGCGGTTGCAGCGGCCAGCGGCAGCAGACAGACCGGTCTTCGGAATCCTCAGGGTCATCAATTGCTGCCCATAAAGCGGCGAGGTCCGCGTCAGTTGGGCTCCATTCGGCCGGCGCTGTCCAATAGTAATTTGAAGAAAAAAGAGTAGGGGGAGGAGTGCTAGTCATTACAGGGGCGCGTGACGTAAGCGCTAAGACGTGGTGGTCCTGGTTTTCCCAAAGTGTCACGACGTCAAAGCTACGGGCACGGTCATCAGTTTCACGGGCCGAGTTGAACCGGTAGAACTTATTCACGCATCGAATCGCACCAAGTTCGGCTAGCAATGCCATGCCAGCACTGATGGTGGTCCCGGAGCCACCGTGCCCCCATGCTCGGAGAAGGGGCCTGAATCGGTTTTGGGGTAGGTGGCCTCCTGTTTGTCGGCGGACGATCATAATGGCGCTAAGGAGATGCGCTAGGAAGGTTCGGGAGACGTATGTTCGTTTCTTCTGCTTTACTGCGCCGGTGGCGGTCGTCATTTCGCCAGGGAGATTAAATGCTTTCAGCCTGTCGTCCGCCAAGGCGCGAAGGAGCCAAGCCTGGATGGCGGTAATGGATTCCGGAAGGGGCGCACGCTGGGTCCCGCCGGCTTTGGCTTCGGAATGGCCTACGCCGCACATGTATTCGGTTATTCGCTGGAATCGGCGCAATCTACTCATTTCGCATCTCGGGCCGCCACAGCCGCTGTCAACGTAGATCTGCAGCGCGAGGCCGACAACCCGTTCCGTTCCGTCGCCCGGACGCCATCCCAAACTCGCCTTTGCAAGGCTGATGCATTTCACAGTATTGCCGAACTTGTCTGTGCCCGGCTCTATCCGTGGTACAGATCGCTCGGAGGGGCGGCATGGCCTACGTCGTCGACTGGCTCCTACCGGGCGGGTCACTTGTGTCTTACACTTCCGGGGTGGCGCGGGCGGGCAGTCATTGAGCACCGACTCAAAAAGATGGAGCGGGACTTTTGAATTTGCGAACTTCGCGATTGTCGAAACACCTCCCCAGAACTCCGGTAGTTTTACCAGGGAATTTCCGGCAAGACTGCCGTGGACAACGCGCTTGGGTTCAAGTGGTCGGCGAGTCTCGGGGTCCTTTTCACAATCTGTAAGAAGGAAGCCGCCTTGGATCTCGACTGTCGCTTTAAAACCTCGCGCTTTTGCCCACATCCCCAGCCGTATGCTGGCCTCCTTGATAAGGTCGTTAACTCTCCGTCGCGACATGCATGGACCTTCATAGTGCATCGGACAGTCGATCTCTATCCACGGTATTGAAAGCCAGCCATAGCCCGACTGCCCGCGTTCCGAGTCAGTGAGGAATAACGAATCTTTGAACTCGGCTTGGATACGGTCAAGCAGATCACTTGCATCGTTCTCATCATGATGAGCATCTACCTCAACTCGAAAGAGGCAGAGCCGCTCTGCACGGGGAGTGTTGATCCATCGCGACCGGACCATCAGCAGATAATTTGATCCATGCTCATGAACGGTCGTTGGGCTCAGCTTTGGAAGAAAGGCGGACCCGGCAACGGTAAGGAAGTTTTGATACCTGAAAGTTGCGTCAAAGTGACGATTTAAAGCTTCAACGGGGATCTGCCAACGGCACCCGTTGCGATACTTGAAGCCATATGAGCGAAGGTCACAACGCTCTCGTAAAAGCCGCCAAAGGAGCCTTCGCTGATCACGTGTCCATACCATACGCCACCTCAGAGACATCGCCTCACGACACCTTGGCAGCACCCGTGAATCGCAGCGACGCCAACAAATGAGATCTTCGACCCTGAACGCCAAACAAAATGCCCGACGTGTTTGCGGCACGTCGGGCACGACTTGACCGGTGGCGGGCCAAGGCGTCTCGTCGGGTGAGTTATTGCCACCAATTGCGACCGCAAATCGCTCAATTAATGCTACGAATTCCAGTCCCTGATCGCGCCATCCAGATTTTTCCAATTTGCTCATATGCATTCGGAGAAAAGATTTTAGTTGCTTCAATTAAGGCTTCTGTCGCCGTGCTCCCTCCAAGATCACCGGGTCTATTGCGTGGCAGCATTGTCGGTCAGATGAACGTATGCATGGCATGAAGTGGCTGTGGCCCAAACCTATGCTTAATCGCAGCTTAGGCGATGTCGGCGGTCTGGCGGAATTGTGTCAGTGGACAAGAGGCGGGAACCGAGTGAATTTGGCGCGTCGCGTATCTGACCCAATATCCTAGCCAGTTGCGCTACGCGTCGCGGACCAGCGTTCAATTTGATTTCCAGCATGTGCCGATATGGGCAGCGTCGTTTCAGCATGCTTCCCGCGAGTTCTCGCTCCCGCTCAGGATATCCGAGTGCAATCATTGCGGTTTGCCGCTCCCAATCACGAAAGCCATGACGGTGTCAATGATGATGGCGTCACGAGAATGGTGACACCTCGCCAGAAGAGTTATGCTCAACCCCTCACTGTGCGTCACGAGATTTGTGACGCACGACAATAACCAACCGTGATTACGAAGCGTCACGAAATCCGTGACGGCGCTGGACGCGATGGCGTCACGAAATCCGTGACACCAACTCAAGAGTCGGCATCCCTCATTTACGCCGTGTCAGAGTTCGAAATCGCCTGCCGTATCAAGGTGGCGGATTGGGTGCGCCCTGAACCTCGTTCTCTCATAGGTGTTTAGCTTTCTGTGGCTCTTGCCTCGACACGCCAAATCATCGCTATGGATACTTGCGTTGGCCCCGCCCCCAAGCAGGCTCATCGAAACCTTTCAACGAGAATTGTTAGACTCGAGTTCCGCCAAGCCGGACTTTGCGAAATCAACAGTCAATCCCTTCGAAAAGGTCTCGGAGCGTGACTCCAAGAGCGTTTGCGATGCGAGCCACATTTCGAAGGGCGGGATTGCGTCGGCCACGCTCAATTCCGCTGAGATACGTTCGGTCCAGACGGCACGCATTCGCCAAGGCATCCTGTGTAATGCCTTTCCCCTCTCGCAGAGCCCGCACCCGCTTGCCGAACCTTATGGCGATATCTGTCACCCCACCAGCACAAGGGAGATGCAAAAAATCGTCTATGGACTATAAGTCACATCGTGGTATTTTATTCGTCCAGCTAACGGCGTTTTTTTTTACGTGGACGCAAACGTGACCCAAAACGAACAGCATCACTTCCTTAAAGGGATTGGGGCCATTGCTCTGATCGGACTCGGTCTTTCAGCATTGGACACGGTTTCGAAGGGTGGCTGTGACGCGGCTGACCGGGAAGAAATATGCCGATTGGACGCCGAGAACAAAGCCTGGCAACGCGAGCAGGACCAAAAGGCCCATGACGCTGACGTTGAGGAAGCCCGGCGTCGCTGGGATGCGATTCCCTCCAACCACTAGTCGGAAAGACATGGCTTCGTGACAGGTCGCTTCTGACCAAGGTGTAGAATATGGAATCTCGTTGGCAAGCGTGTTCGGGCCGCAACACAGAAGCGCTCCACACAGATAGTGATGTTCTCGGTGCGGCCAGTGATCCTGGTGAGCTAACAGGGCTGCCCCAGGAAAAGCGATGCATAGATTGCAATGTCGATGTGAGTCACCAGGCACGGTACAAAGACTCCGACGGACGGTATCGATGTCGGTCATGTGAATTCGCAAGGCGATCGGCAGATGCTGTTGAAGTGGACCCGAGTCCATTTGTCTATGCCGAGTCGGTTCCACGCCGCTTGCTGGTGTGGATCGTAATCGCACTTCTTGCAGTCATTGTGTCAATGGTCGCGTATCTATATTTCGATGGCCGGTGGGAGCGTTTACATCGCGACACGATTCTCTCCCTCAAGGCGGCTGCAGACAGTGACTTTGCCGCCAATCGACTTCCTGAGGCAATGCATGGTTACGAATCGATCGTCCGATTAGTCGGCCAGCATCAGTTAGAATCACAGACTCTTCAATCCGAAGTCGAGATGAGTAGGCAACGCATTCTTGGTCTGCAGGTGCCTTTGCAGCAAATTGAAGAAAAGCGGCGGTTGCAGCAGGTACGGGCGGAAGTTTTAGCCCAAGCGGAAGAGTCGGATCGACTGGGGCAAGTGTTTGAGTTTGGGAACGGACAAACGCAGGATTTGCACAAAGCTGTGGAATGCTATCAGAAGGCCGCCGATGCTGGCTTGGCCCCCGGTATGAGGGATATGGGCCGGATGTATGACCCTCGATTGAACACGGTGTTCGAAGATGGTGAGAAGGCTTTATGGTGGTATGGAAAAGCGGTGGAAGGCGGTGACGTCGTGGCGGCTTTCCTGAAAGCCCGCCTTCTGTACGACGGAACAGATGTGAAACGTGATCGCCAGCACTCGTTGCGACATGAGCGAGTGCCGCGTCGCGGAGTTCAATGCCGCCCGCCCGCTTGGCTCTGTCGCCGAGAAAACGGCGAAGGGCATAGAACGTGACACCGGGGCGGCTGATTTCTGCGGCCCTGCGAACATCCTCAAACATTTTACGAATACCGGCGGCCAACTCTCGCCCACAGGCCTAAAAGTGTTCAAACAGGTGGGAAAAACGCGTATTCATGTGTCAACGCTGAAGGCCGATTAGATATTGAAAAGCGACTCGATTGGATATGAATTTGGAAAATGATTCAGGAACGCGGATGTGCAAGGAGTTTCGCCCGGGATTGGATAAGCGGCAATATCGCTGGAAGCCTATTGTCATCGACCACGACGATGGAGCGAAGGTCAAGTGCATCATTTTAACTCCCCGTCGCTCCACTTAGAGCAATTCAAGGTCAGATCTAGCGACTCGTATGGATTGCGGGTAAGTTCCGCCCCAGGAAGCCTTTTTCCATTGACTTGCCGGTGCGGGTGCTGGCGGACAGTGACGCGGGAATGCCAACCAAGCAGGTCGCCGCCAAATACAGCGTCAGCCCCGCCTGGGTGCGGCGGCTCAAGCAGCAGCGACGCAACGCGGCGACATCCTTCCCCGCACCGGCGGCGGTTCACGCGGGTTCAAGATCGATCGGGGCCGGCTGGCGGAGCTGGTCCTCGAGCGGCCGGATGCCACGCTGGTGGGACTGCGTGACCGCCTGAGCGTGGCCGTGACGCTGTGGGCGGTCGGTCTAGCGTTGCATCAGCTGAAGCTGACTTACAAAAAAAAGACGATCCACGCCGCCGAGCAGGATCGGACCGACGTCGCCGAAGCCCGCGTCGCATGGCGTGTGAGCCAGGCCGGGCTTGATCCTGCGAAGCTGATCTTCATCGACGAAACCTGGGCCAAGACCAACATGACGCGGCTGCTTGGCCGCGCGCCGGTGGGCGAGCGTTTGATCGTCAAAGTGCCGCATGGGCACT
>JBQCCH010000700.1:0-2183 GCA_051962375.1 Tepidisphaeraceae bacterium | reverse complement strand
ACGACGATGCAGCTGAGCAACGCGGCGACGGTTTCGCTCAGGCCGTCGCGCAGAAACTGAATGGCCGGGACCACACGTTCCTCCGGGAAGATGCGGCTCATACTTTTTCCGATTCCGAATTCGCCGCGTGGCTGCTGACCCTGCCGCGTCCCTTGGCCTGCTTTTGTGGGCACGATGCGTTGGCGGCACGGGTTACGCGATGCATGAGCCCCGAGTCGGCGATTGCCGTTCTGGGAGTCGGCGATGATCCGCTGATTTGCGAGTTCGCCGAGCCGCCCGTGTCATCCATCGACATCAACGCCGCCGGAATCGGCAAGCGTGCGGGCGAGCTGCTCGCGCGTCGGCTCCACGGAAAATCAGCCGGTTCTGTCAGTGTGCAGCCGTGGGGAGTCACTGAGCGTGCGTCGACGCGCGTGCTGGCGATCGACGATCCGGATGTGGCGGCAGCCTTGCGATTCATCCGCGCCCAGGCTGCGTCGTCGATCCGGATCGCCGACATTGTGGAAGCGACCTCGCTGACGCGCCGGTCGCTGGAGCGGCGTTTTTCCAAGCTTCTCCAGCGATCGCCGGCGGAGGTGTTGCGGCGTGAACGCGTTGGTATCGCCCAGCGATTGTTGTCGACGTCGGATGCCTCGATCGGCCAGATCGCTCGACGCAGCGGATTCGCCCTACCGCAACACCTGGCGGCGGCGTTTCGGCAATCCGTCGGCCAAACGCCCAGCGACTACCGCCAGCAACGACGAGCCATGCCCGGCGTGCAAAAATAACGCAGGCCCGGTCTGTTTCGATTATCGTCAGCGGTCTGACTTTGGAGGTCTGATGCGAACGCGTTCTGCCGCATTGCTGTTGGCTCTTGCTTCGGTCGTTGGCGTGGCTCGTGCGGAGTCGCCCAGCGATCAGGCTCAATCCTTGATCGACAAAGGGCTCGCTTACCTGAAGAGCCAGCAACAACCGGACGGCGGCTGGCAAAAGACCAAGGGCCAACCCCCGGCCATCACGGCGTTGGCGCTGCGTGCGTTCATCCAGGACCCGCATTACTCGACCCAAACCGATTTTGTCGCCAAAGGCTTCGACAAGCTCCTGAGTTACCAGGCCACCGATGGCGGCATCTATAAAGACCTGCTCGCCAACTACAACACCGCCATTGCCGTGAGTGTGCTGGTGAAAGCGAATCATCCGGCGTATCAGCCGCAGATCGATAAAGCGATCGCCTACCTGAAACGGCTGCAATGGACGGCGGACACGCGGCCGGAATTTGTCGGGAAGAATGAATCAGCCACCGGGAAGCAGGTGGTCAGCGGCGCTGACGACCCGTTCTACGGCGGGTGGGGCTATGGCGGGCGAGGGCGCGGCGGCGGCCGGCCGGATTTGTCGAACACGCAGTTCGCCGTCGAAGCGCTCAAAGATGCCGGCGTGAAGCCCGACGATCCTGCGTTGCAGAATGCGCTGAAATTCGTTTCGCGATGCCAGAATTATTCCGAGACCAACGATCAACCCTGGGCCGGCAATGACGGCGGATTTGTCTACGGGCCCTCGGACGACCGCAAGGGAGAAAGCTTCGCGGGTTCGGTCACGGATGCCTCGGGCCAGCGCCGGCTGCGGTCGACGGGCACGATGTCGTACGCCGGGCTGAAGAGCATGATCTATGCCGGGCTCAGTAAGGATGATCCGCGCGTGCGTGCGGTGTGGGGCTGGATCAACAAGAACTTCACGCTCGAGGAAAACGTCGGCATGACCGCGGTGAAGCCCGAGATGGCCAAATACGGGTTGTTCTATGAATACATGACGCTGGCCAAGGCGCTGGCGGCTTATGGAGAGCCGGAGCTGAAAACAGCCGACGGCAAGACGGTCGACTGGCGGCGAGCGCTGATTCAAAAGTGCGCCGAAATCCAGAACGCCGACGGCAGTTGGGTCGGCATTCCGCATGAGATGGAAAACAATCCCGTGCTGGTGACCAGTTATGTGGTGCTGGCGTTGCAGGACGCCCAGGCGGACCTGAAAGCCCACCCGGCCAAGTGAGTCGGCACTACGCCGCCACGCGCTCAGGCACATAGCCGCCGTTGGCGAGCGAGGTCTTGAGCGCGCTGAGCACTTCCGGGCAAATGCCGTTGGGACTGTTTTTTTCGAGGATCGTCATGACTTCGCCGTGCGAGAGGTCTTGCCGATACGGCCGACTGGCGGCC
>JBQCCH010000699.1:0-2614 GCA_051962375.1 Tepidisphaeraceae bacterium | reverse complement strand
GGTTTCGCTTGGCAAATGATTTTACCGCATCTTCGACCAGCATGAGGGGCAATTGGGTGGTCAGCGCCAGTTTTTCAGCCGCCAGGCTGCCGTTCATCCATTCGTCGCGGGAATCGTCGATCGCCTGCTCCACCCGGGCATACTTCTGGTCCTGTGGCTCCGGATCCAGCAATTCGGCGATGCCCGAGATTTCTGTCGCCCCGTAGGTCGTCCAGCCGCCGGCGGGATTGGGCTCCAGGAGCAGGATCGTCCGTTCGCTGGTGCGCTCGGCCAATTCGCGGGCGTCGGGGGCGAATCCGCTGGTGCTGACCAGCAACACCGTCGTCGGCACGCCCGGCAGGGGCGGGGGCACCGCGCCCAGCGCCCGGCGCGTTTCGCCGGCGGTCATCGGTTCGCAGGTTTCATCCGCCAGGATCGGCTTCACCGGCGAATGCACCACGGCCACCAGCCGCGCGATCGTTTTCTGGAAGATCCACCACTTGTTCACGCTGAACGTCGCCTGCACGGTTCGGCCGAGCGGCATCTGCGACTCCAGCGCGCGGTCCGGGCGGTGCTGGCTCATGATCCGCTTGAGCTCGACGCTGCGGTCGCTCTGCTGAAGGTCCTGCTTCAGGCTGATCGCACTGCGTTGGCCCAGCGAGGTGTCGATGACGAACTTCGGGTTCGCCAGCAATCGCTCCACGTGCTGGATGATCTGGTCTTCGTGCTGCTTGTGCCAGCTGGCGTCGGGCGTGTTGCGCATCGGTGAATCGTCCTCAATGCTGTCATGTCCGGCCGCGTCCTTTGCGGCTCCGAAACAAACAATAGCCGAGAAGCAGCACGAGCCAAACCCATCCCGCCACGGACAAAAAAAGATAAAGCCGGCTCACGAGACCTCTTTCATCGGATGCGCCAATTCGCGACCGCAGCGGGGGCAGTAAATCGCATCGATCGCATGCGCCGATCGGCAGGCCGGGTCGGGGCAGAGGTCGGTCGTGGGAATCACGGGCTCCACCCCGCTGAGTTGCTGCAACCGGTCCGCCAGCGCGACGCGAAACACATAGGATCGATCGGTGGTGTAGGTGACAAACGCCCCCCAGGCGAGCATCAGCGGCAAGCCCCACAGCAAGCCAAACCACGCGAAGGCCAGCCCGATCACCACGTAGATCGGCCGAAGTCCGAACACGAGCTTCGGCTTCCGCAGCGGCTGCACGTGCGGCAATTCGAGCGCGTTGAACACCAGGGCGAATCGCTGCATCGTGATGATGTCCTGGTTGATCCGCACCCACTGCAGCGCGTAGGTCGCGATCAGCAAGCCGAAGGCGAGCGTCATGACCGGGTCGCTCGTGGGAAACGAATGCAGCCACCAGTGAGCGACGACCGCGTGCGACCAGTGATGACGGCTCAGGTAGAGCATGCCGAGGATAAACGACCCCAACAGGCAAAGCCGGGCGGCCGTGCCGGCGGTGCCGGGTTGATCGCTGCGGGCAAAGGTGCGGCGCAGCTCGGCGATGTCATCCGCGCCGGCCCAACGACTGAGCATATCGACGGCCAGATCCAGCTGGCGCTCCTGCATGCGGCTGACGCGCTGCATCCGAGACGACAACCCCAGCGCGGGCATCCAGCCGGCGGTGGCGACGGCCAACAGCGTCAGGCGGAACGGGTTCAACGGCTTGGCCACCGGCGTCGGGCGGCGCAGCGCCGTCGGCGCGAAGCGATCGAGCAATTCGTCGCGCGTCGCGCGGGGGAGTGCGGGGATGTGCGGGTTGAAGCCGCTCACAGAACGGCCGCCTGCGTCGCGATGAGTCGGACCATGTTCGGCAGCGATTTCCCGCACCGCCGGCAGAAACGCGCGTGGGCGGGGTTATCGCAAGCGCACTGGCGGTTCGTGCACAATTGCACATTGCTGTTCAACGGGCTGTTCAACGGCGCCGGCCGGCGCGCGGGGATGACCAATCGGCCGAACGCACGGCTGATGCGAACGACCAACCACCCGACAAACAACGCCGCCGCCAGCAGAATCGCCGCCACCACCGCGAGGATGACCAGGATCAGTTCCATCGTGTCGTTAAATCCATCGTGTCGTTAGTTCCATCGTGCCGTTTCCGTTCGCTCCGTCAGCACGCCTTTCACCACTACGCCCGCACCGGCTTCAGGCCGGCCAGCGGTTTTCCGCACCGCATGCAGTGTTCATCATGAGGTCCTGGGTAAAAACCGCAATGAGAACATCTGCGAATAATTGGAATCAGTTGGACGCCGCAATACATGCAGAATTGATCATCGCTGGACACCTGGCGATGACACCGCGGGCAGGCCCGGCGCGTCTGCGGCAATGCGGGCGGGCCGAGGCGCGGCGGTAGGGCCGGCGCCAGGGCGGCCGCGAACGCGTCGGCCGTCGGAAAGCGACGCTCCAGCCGCGTGTAAGCGCGGCGAAAGACGTCATTCAAATACGCAGGAACGGCGGGGTTCAAGTCGCCGGGCACTTCCGTGCCGGCCGGTTTTTCGCCGGTGAGCAATTCAAACAGCACGACGCCCACCGCATACAGATCGGCCCGGCCATCGACCGAAGCGCCGGCCCGCTGTTCGGGGGCCGTGTAATCCAGCGTGCCGGCGACGCGCTGGGCGGCGGGGCCGT
>JBQCCH010000698.1:0-2000 GCA_051962375.1 Tepidisphaeraceae bacterium | reverse complement strand
TTCGTGCGGCACCTGCTGGGGGTCGAACCCCGCGCCAACTAAACCGGCCGCTAATAACCCGCGGCGAAATACGCTGCGAATGCGATCGCCACGACATAAAGCAGCGGGTGAACGCGCCGGGCGTTTCCATTGAAAATGCTCAATACCACCTGCGCGATGAACCCGTAGCCGATGCCGTGGGCGATCGAGAAGGTCAGCGGGATCATCAGGATGGTGATGAACGCGGGAATGGCGTGCTCGTAATCCTTGAATTGGATGTCGGCGACGTGCGTCATCATCAAAAACCCGACGAGGATCAGGGCCGGCGCCGTCGCGCAGGCGGGGATGATGCCCGCCACGGGCGCCAGAAAGACGGCCAGCAGAAACAACACGCCGACCACGACGCTGTGCAGCCCCGTGCGCGCCCCCTCCGCCACGCCCGCGGCAGATTCGATGTAACCAGTCACCGAGCTGGCGCCGAACAACCCGCCCACACTGGCGGCCACGGAATCGGTCATCAGGATTTGCTTGATCTTCGGAATCCGCCCGCGCGAATCCATCAGATCTCCCTCTTCCGCGACCGCCGTCGCCGTGCCGAGCGTGTCGAAGAAATCGACCAGGACGACGGAGAGGATCAGCGGCAGATATTTCCAGTGCATCGCGCCGGCAATGTCGGCCTTGAACATGGCGGAGAAATCGGGGCGCGGAAACGTGTGGCGCAGCGCCGTGAGCTTCAGCAGCATCGCCAGGCCGGTGCAAGCCGCCACGCCGATGAGGATCGCTCCGGTCACGCGCCACATCATCAGCACGCCGATGACGATCAATCCGACGACCGTCACGATGGCCGCGGGATCATGCAGGCTGCCGCTGGTGATCAGCGTGTTGGGATCGGCGACGATCAGCTTGCCGTTCTCCAGGCCGATGACGGCGATAAACAAGCCGATGCCCGCCCCGATGGCGACGCGCAAGTCTTTCGGAATCGCATCCAGCACGGCTTCGCGCAGGCCCAGCAGGACCAACGCCAGGATGATGAGCCCGTCGATGAAGATCAGCCCCATCGACGTCTGCCACGAGCCCGTGGCGGCGGTCATTTGAAACGCAACGAACGCGTTCAGCCCCATGCCGCTGGCGACCCCGAGCGGGAAATTCGCCCACAACCCCATCAGGATGCTGCATACGCCCGCCGCCAGCGCCGTCGACGTGGCGGCCGCGCTCATCGGAATGCCGGCGTGGGCGAGAATGCTCGGGTTGACGAAGAGGATGTACGCCATCGTCAGAAACGTCGTAACGCCGCCGCGCACTTCGCGGGCGACGGTGGTCTGACGGGCATCCAGTTGAAAACGGCGATTGAGGTAGCTCATACGGTCGACGCGGTTCCGCGGCTTATAACATATTTGCGACACCTGAAAAAAATTCGACAACCCCGGCGACGGTTCGTCATTGACGCGCCTTCGCATAGAATGCCGGACCATGAAAGACCCGCGTTTTACGATGTTGGCCGAGTTGCTCGTGCGTCATTCGATGAAAGTCGCCGCCGGCGAAAAGGTGCTGATCGAGGCATTCGACATTCCCACCGATTTCACCTGTGAACTGATTCGCCAGATCGATAAAGCCGGCGGCCGGCCGATCGTGAGCACGTATCAGCAGCCGGTCATCCGCGCGCTGCTCCAGACCGCCAGCGACGAGCAGATGAGCTTCATCGGCCAGGTGGAAAAAGCCCGCATGGATGGCGTGCAGTGCTACGTGGGCCTGCGCGGAAATGCCAACATCAGCGAACTGTCCGATGTGCCAGACGAGAACATGAAGCGATATGAGAAACTCTGGTGGACGCCCGTTCACCAGGGCATTCGCGTACCCCGGACGCGGTGGGTCGTCCTCCGTTGGCCCAATTCGGGCATGGCCCAGAGTGCGGGGATGAGCACCGAGGCTTTCGAAGATTTCTACTTCCGCGTCTGCGCCGGCGTCGATTACGCCCACATGGATGAAGCGAGCAAGCCCCTGCAGCAACTCATGGCCCGCAC
>JBQCCH010000697.1:0-8710 GCA_051962375.1 Tepidisphaeraceae bacterium | reverse complement strand
GGGCGAAACTTGGGTAAGAATTGACGGATTCGTTTTGAGCTTTGCGCTTGATCGAATGGGCGGGGGGCCTAAGATGGTTCCCTAGGCCTGATGCCGAACCACCGCGATTGGCCGTCGCGAGTTGATGCAACACTATCGTTCAATCCCCCGCCTCACGAATCCTTCACCAGTACGCCGATTTCAAGTACAGGACCGCCGAGTCCCCGTACGCATGGCCCTGTTCGCCGATGGGCCGCCCGGCGGCGCCGGATAATTTGTGACGGCCGTCCGTGTGGGGCGGCCGTTGTTCCGTGTGTTCCGTCGCAATAAAGGGGTCCGCTCCGGGCCGACAGCAGATTCATCTATAAAGGTAGCTTGTCCATGCAGACGTTTGACTTCGTAAACCGGGCTAACGCCGACTATATCGAGCAGGTTTTCCAGCAGTGGAAGAAGGACCCCTCGAGCGTGGCCGAACAATGGCAGGCGTACTTTGCGGGGTTTGAGATGGGCGCCGGCCGCCGCGACCTCGATTCGCTCGGCAGCGAAGTCTCCGCCAACCCCTCCGCCGACGCCGAGTTCCGCTCCGGCATTTACGACCTCGTCCACACCTACCGCGAAATCGGCCACTACAGTGCGAGCCTGGATCCGCTCAAGCTCGTGCAGCGCCCCGAGCACCCGATGCTGGCGCTGTCGAACTTCGGCCTTTCGAACGCAGACCTCGACCGCAACGTCGGCCGCGGCAGCTTCGGCGGAACCACCGACGGCACGCTCCGCGACCTGATCGACAAGCTGCGCCTCACCTACTGCGAAAGCATCGGCGTGGAATTCACCGGCATCGGCAACAAGGAACAGCGCGAATGGGTGCAGGCCCGCGTCGAAGCGAACTGGAACCACGCTCCCCTCACGCCCGCCGACCGCTCCCACCTCTTCTTCCAACTCGTCGCCGCCGAAGAATTTGAACAATACCTCGGCCGCGCGTTCATCGGCGCCAAGCGCTTCAGCTCCGAAGGCGCTGAATCGCTGATCCCGATGCTCAACACCCTCATCGAGCACGCCGGCACGGACCTGAACGGGGAAGCCGTCGTCCTGGCCATGGCGCATCGCGGGCGCTTGAACGTGCTGGCGCATGTGCTGAACAAGCCGTACGAAAACATCGTCTCCGAATTCGCCGGCACCAGCGCCCGGCCGGCCGGGATCTCGGGCGACGGCGACGTCAAATACCACCTCGGCTACGCCAACACCCGCGCGCTGCCCGACAAGAGCACGATCAAAGTCAGCCTGCTCCCGAACCCCAGCCACCTGGAAATGATCAACCCGATCCAGCAGGGCATCGTGCGGTGCAAGCAGGATTACGCCGACGACAAGCAGCGCACGAAGCTGATCCCCGTCTGCATCCACGGCGATGCCGCGTTCTGCGGGCAGGGCGTGGTCGCCGAAACCTTGTGCCTCAGTGAATTACCCGGCTATGAAACCGGCGGCACGATCCACCTGATCGTCAACAACCAGATCGGCTTCACCACCCCGCCCCGGCAGGGACGCTTCACGCCGTACTGCACCGACATGGCCAAGGCCATCCAGGCCCCGATCTTCCACGTCAACGGCGACGACCCCGAAGCGGTCGTGCAGGTCGCGAAGATCGCCATCGAATTCCGCCAGAAGTTCAAGGGCGACGTCATCATCGACCTCTGGTGCTACCGCCGTCACGGCCACAACGAGCAGGACGAAGCCAGCTTCACCCAGCCGCTGATGTACAAGGCCATCGCCGCCCATCCGTCGGTGCGGGCGATCTACCAGCAGAAGCTGATCGACACCAACGTCATCACCCCGGCCGACGCCGAGCAGGCCAAGCAAACCGTGCTCGGCCGCCTCAACAGCGCCCGCGAACTGGCGCGCGAAGTGCGCCCGCGACTGAAAGTGCCAAAATTCAGCGGCGTCTGGACCGGCTACGGCCTGGCCGGCGATGATTGGTCCGCCAACACCACCGTGCCGCTCAAGACGCTCGAGCAAGTCATGCAAGGCTACGACGGTGCGCCCAAGGGCTTCACCTATCACCCGAAGCTTGAGAAAAACGTCGTCGGCGCCCGCCGCGAAATGGTCAAAACCGGGAAGGGCATCGACTGGGGTTGTGCGGAGATGCTGGCCTTCGGGTCGCTGCTGCTGCAGGGCATCGACATCCGCTTCACCGGCCAGGACGTCGAACGCGGCACCTTCAGCCACCGCCACGACGTCTACCACGACTACAACACCGGCGACACCTTCACGCCCCTGCAGCACCTCAACGCCAAGCAGGGCAAATTCTTCATCAGCAACTCGATGCTCTCGGAAGAAGCCGTGCTCGCTTACGAATGGGGCTACGCCTCGGCCGACCCGCGAAACCTGGTGCTGTGGGAAGCGCAGTTCGGCGACTTCGTGAACGGCGCCCAGGCGATCATCGATCAGATCATCGCCGCCAGCGAATCGAAGTGGAACTACATGTCCGGCCTGGTCATGCTGCTTCCGCACGGTTACGAAGGGGCGGGCCCCGAACACAGCAACGCTTATGTGGAGCGTTTCCTGAGCCTGTGTGCCGAGGAAAACATGCAGGTGGCCATGCCTTCGCTGCCGAGCACTTATTTCCACATGCTTCGGCGGCAGCAGCTGCGCAAGTTCCGCAAGCCGCTGATCCTTTTCATGCCCAAGAACCTGCTCCGCCGCCCCGATGCCAGCAGCAGCATTGAAGAATTCACGGATCAGCAGTTGCGCCTGGTCATCGATGATCCGCACATCAGCGACAAGGACAAAGTCACCCGCGTGCTGCTCTGTGCCGGCAAGGCCTACTACACGCTGAACAAGGCGCGACTGGAAAAGAAGATCGACAACGTCGCGATCATTCGCCTGGAGCAGTTCTACCCGCTGCCCAAAGCCGAATTGGTGGCGGCCTTGAACAAGTACCGTCGCGTGAGCGAAGTCTGCTGGGTGCAGGAAGAGCCGCAAAACCGCGGCGCGTGGTCGTACATGCAGCCGATTCTCCGGGCGATGCTGCCGGACGTGCTGGTGAGCTATCAGGGCCGCGAAGCCGCCGCCTCGCCGGCAACGGGATCGATGGCCATGCACGAGGCCGAAGAACGCGAGTTCGTCGCATCGGCCTTGGAAGTCGGCAAAAACGGAACCGCCGCCCCCGCGACGAGTGCTTCCCCAGCGAAAGCAGCCGGGTCCACCAAGTAATGCACCGGCCGGCCTAGGAAGCTATTCCCGAATCCGCTGCCTAAACGAATCGACGCAGGTCATCCGAAGAGGGTGGCCTGCGTCGAACTCTTTTCGCGAAGGTGGCACGGGTCGGTCTCGGCAGCGAATCAGCTCATCATCGTCGGCCGATCAAGGCGACGGAGAACGGTCGAGACAGGGAATGAACGTTTGGGACCGGTTGTTCCCCGCACCGAAGGGAAGCGGGGCGGGCTCAAGCCCGATAGTGAGAAGGGGGGATTCGCAGCGCGGGGCCGACGTTACCGGTCTGACGGCAAATCGCCGATCATTCCCATCGCCAGCGACAGCATCGAACCCACGAACACCACGACGGCAACGATCTTGAGGATTTCGCTCGTCAGCGGCGTGTATCCGCCTCGCCCGACAGTCCAGCCGATCAGAACCGACGCCACCAGGAGAACCAATCCGACCACGCAGATGCGCGATCGAGCGGCCATCCGCGTGCGGGCCCCCGTTTCATCGACCACACTGTTCGGATGCGCGGACGTGGGTAATTGAGCCTCAGTCATGGCGCTTGCTCGCTGTCGATCAGGTTGCTCTAGCGTTTTCATGGGAACGACACTCAATAAGCCTGGCGGCAGTCACCGGACTGCCGCTTTACCCACCCGCACCGACCGCCGTGTCGTTCCTTCACGGCTCGAACCTGAACCACTCAGGGGTGCCGCACTAAAATCCATGCAGAGTATTACGTATGAAGCCTAAATGAACGGCAAAGTGCGGGTTAAAGAAAAATAATGCCCGCTAAGCCGTTTTCGGAGTGGGATTTAAGAGAGGGAGGCGGACCGTAAAAACGGCCCCATGGGTGGGCTGGTTGGCGGCGGAAATCGAGCCGCCGTGCAAATGGACCACCGTGGATGCGATCGCCAGCCCCAGCCCCGCCCCCCGGCGAACCTTGGCCTGGCTGCTCTGGAAATAGCGATCGAAAATCCGCGGCAACACATCCTGCGGAATGCCCGGCCCCTCATCTTCCACCGCCACTTCCGCAATCCCGGCTCCCGAACGCACGTGGATCTTGATCTGCGCGTTGCGGGGTGAAAACCGGATCGCGTTGCGGATCAAATTGCTGATCATCGCTTCGACCAGATCCCCGTCACACCGCACCAGCACCGATTCATCGGCCGGCTCGCCATGCTCCAGTTGCAGCCGCACCTGGTGGTCGGTCGCCATCGTCGAAAGGTGCCGGATCGAGGCGATCGTGATTTCCGTCAGGTCCATCACCCGAAACCGGCTGGCCACGTAAGAATCATTCGCCCGCGTTAACAGCAGCAGCGCTTCGGTCAATCGGCCCAGGCGTCGCATCTCGTCGTTCGTGTTGTTGACGAATTCGAGCAATTCCTGCTGCGACGGATCGCCGAGCAGGATCGCCTGCGCTTCGGCTTGCACGGTCGCCACCGGGGTCTTCAGTTCATGGGAGGCATCGTGGATGAACCGTTCCTGCGTCTCAAATCCCGCCTTGAGCCGGTCCAGCATCGCGTTCAGGTGCGTGGCAAGCTCGCTGATCTCGTCGTGCTCGCGCATGACGATTCGGCGGGCGATGTCGTCCGGGCCGAGCGTTTGCACCTGCGTTTTGAGCGTTTCGATGCGTCGGGCCATCGCCCCGGTCACCAGCCACGCCGCCCCCGCGGCCGCCACCAGCCCGCCCAGGTTGCCGCCGATGAACAACGTCCGCAAGGAAGAGACAGAATCGTTGATGTACCGCGGGTCGGTCGCGACCAGGACCAGATACGAGTTGCCCGATCCCTTCTTGAATCGCAGGCGAATGCCCCGAAGCGATGCGGGCCCGCCGTCGGGAAAAGTCGCCGTGGTGACGGCCCGTTCGATGATCGAATTGTCCGCCGACCGATCCTCAAACGGACGCCGTAGGAACAATTGCCCCCGTCCCAGGGTCGCCGATTTAGCGATCGGCTGGCTCTTGCTGTTGTAGACTTGGATGTAAAAGTCGTGGAAATAAACCTGGCGGGAGATGTGGTTGATCGTCTCCTGAATGTTGGCATCATTCAGGTCGGGCAGGGCGTTCAACGCGTCGGTGACGCCCTGCGCCCGGGTCATCAGCTCCCGATCGAACAGGCCCCGAATCTGCTGTTCCCGAAGCATCAATCCGGCAAAACTAACGACCACGCTGATTGCGGCGAACAGCGCAACGAAAGCGATGATCAGTCTGGTTCGGAAGGATAGACGCATGGTGATACGGAGGGTGTGCCTCAATCGCCGCGGGCTGCGTTGAACAACGTCCGCAGCACGGTGCCGGCCTCACCCGTGAAACTTCGGGGCGGCGGGGGCCCCTCGCCCCCTGGGATCAATTTTCGGTGTCGATCTCATCCTCGTGCGTTGAGCCCTGCGGGGGCTGGCTGCTGAACATGTAGCCCACCCCGGTGATGGTGTGGATCAACTGCTTGTCGAACGGCCGATCGATCTTCTTGCGCAGCGCGGCGATGTGAACGTCGATCACGTTGCTGAACGGGTCGAAATTCATGTCCCACACGTTCTGCCCCAGCACGGCCCGGCTCAGCACGCGGTCGGGATTGCGCATCAGGTATTCCAACAGCACGAACTGCTTGTTGGTCATTTCAATAAACTTGCCGGCACGCGTCACGCGGCGGCGGGGCATGTCGATTTCAATGTCGGCATATCGCAGGAGTGCCGAATCCAGATCGGTCACGCGACGCGTCAATGCCCGCAACCGGGCGACCAGTTCCTCAAAATCAAACGGCTTGCCCAGGTAATCGTCCGCCCCGGCGTCCAGGCCGGCGATCTTGTCCTTTGTCCCGGACAGCGCGGTCAGCATCAGGATCGGCGTGCGAATCTCCCGGCGGCGCAGGTTGCGGCACAAATCGATCCCGTCATGGTCCTGCAGCATCACGTCCAGCACCACGGCGTCATATTCCCCCGTGGCTGCCTGTTCTTCCCCCTCCCGCCCGCTGATACACATGTCACAAACGTGACCGGCGGCATTCAGGCCCTTCTGGATGGCGCTGGCCATGCGCGGGTTGTCTTCGATCACCAGAATTTTCATGAGCGTTGGTCTCCTGTTTCCTTCGGTAAACACACAGTATACGCACCGGGCACCGGATCAAGGCGGGGATTCTTTTTGCTCAGGCCCAACGCGTGGGCCGGACCGGGCCTGACGTCCGAGTAGGGGTTCAACGCACTTTCATCAAACCTTTGCCCCGGGATGGCGTATAGTAGAGGTGCGGTGCCGCATTTTTTGTTGACACAACTGTGTGGCACTTTTAGCTTTACTCGTGGAACCGCATGACCCAGCGAACGAGCTCCAATCTCGAATCCGGTCCGACCGCGACGCCGGGCAACATTGATTCCGAGATTGGCCGCATCGTTGTTGAGGCGGGGCTTGCGACTAAGAACGAGATCGACTTCTGCCGCGAACAGCAGAAGCAATCCTCCGATCCGAACCAACGGTCCCTGTCCGACCTGCTCATCGAACACGGGTTCATCACCGCCAACCAGGTCAAGCGACTTCGCCGGCAGGTGGACGAAAAGCGGCAGGGCCAGATTCCCGGCTATGTGCTGCTCGGGCGGCTCGGCAAGGGAGCGATGGCCACCGTCTACAAGGGCAAGCAGATTTCGCTCGACCGGATCGTCGCGATCAAGGTGTTGCCGAAAAAGAGCAGCGAGAGCGTCGAATTCGTCGAGCGCTTCTACAAAGAAGGCCGCGCCGCCGCCAAGCTGTCGCACAACAACATCATGCAGGCGATCGACGTCGGCTCGACGCCAGAGGGGTATCACTATTTCGTGATGGAATACATCGAGGGGCGAACCCTCTATGACATCATGCAGCCCCCGCCGGTCGGTGAAGGCCGCGCCTTTACCGAAGCCGAAGCCCTGGACATCGGCATCCAGATGGCCGACGCGCTGTCGCACTCGCACCAGAAGGGGCTCATCCACCGCGACGTGAAGCCGAAGAACATTCTGCTGACCAATCACAACGTCGCCAAGCTCACCGACCTGGGCCTGGCGCGGGAAACCGACGACAAGCAGGCGGCCGAATCCGAAGCGGGTAAGGCGTACGGAACGCCGTACTACATCAGCCCCGAACAAATCCGCGGCGATCTCGACATCGACGCCCGGGCCGACATCTATTCGCTCGGCGCCACGCTGTATCACCTCGTCACCGGCAAGGCCCCGTTCGACGGCGATTCGCCCAGCGCGGTCATGCACAAGCATCTGCGTGAACCCCTCACGCCCCCCGACCACCTGAAGCCCGAACTCAGTGCCGGGTTCAGCGAGATCATCGAAGTCTCGATGGCCAAAAGTCGCGAAGAGCGCTACCAGAGCGCTGACGAGATGCTGGAAGATCTGCAGCTGGTCCGCTCCGGCAACCCGCCCAAGCACGCCCGTCGGCATGTCGACCTCGACGCGGTCGTGAACCTGCAGGAACGCGCCCAGACCGTCGACATCGATCCACCATTCGCGCCCTATATCTGGAACAATCCCACCGTCATCATGCTCGCCGTCGGCGGCGGGCTGTCGATCCTCATCAACATCGCGCTGATCGTGATGCTGCTGATCAAATGAGCGTCGGGCCGCTTCCGTTTTCCAATTGAATCGGGGCGAATGATGATGCGAGCAGCGCGCAGCGGCGTTTCGCCGTCGCGCGTTTTAGATTTGAGCCTCGGCCTTCGCGCGGTGGTTGCGTTATGCTCCCCTCATGATTCCGACGCCGCTCGCTTTCATCGGTCTGGGCATTATGGGCCTTCCCATGGCAGGTCACCTGCTGCGCGCGGGGAATGACGTCACCGTCTATTCTCGAACGAAATCCAAGGCGGAGCCCCTGTTGCGCGCCGGCGCCAAGTGGGCCGACACCCCCGCGGCCGCCGCCAGCAAGGCGGTCACGACCTTCATCTGTGTGACGGATACCCCGGATGTCGAAGCGGTGCTGTTCGGCGAGCAGGGCGTTGCCGCCGGCGCGCTGCTCAATTCGATCATCGTCGATCATTCCACGATCAGCCCGTCGGCAACCCAGGCGTTCGCGAAACGCCTCGCAGAGCGAAAGCTCGCCTTGATCGATGCCCCCGTTTCCGGCGGCGACACCGGTGCGAAGAACGCGACGCTCTCGATCATGTGCGGCGGCGAACGCCAAGCGTTCGACCGGGTCCGCCCGCTGCTCGAAACCATGGGAAAAACCATCACCTATTGCGGCCCGAGCGGGGCGGGGCAATTGACCAAGTTGGTGAACCAGGTGCTCGTGCTCGGCACGCTGAACGCCGTCTGCGAGGCGATGACGCTCGTGAAATCAGGCGGCCTGGACCCGGCGACGGTGCTGGCGGCCGTCGGTGCGGGGGCGGCCAAGAGCTGGCAACTGGAGAACCTCGCCCCGAAAATCGCAGCCGGCGATTTTGAACCCGGGTTCATGGTCGATCTGGCGCAGAAAGACCTGCGCCTCGTCCTCGAGCAGGCCGACGCCGCCCAACTCGCGCTCCCGGGCACGGCCTGGGTCCACCAGCTGTTCAATACAGTGCAAAAGCTCGGC
>JBQCCH010000696.1:0-2097 GCA_051962375.1 Tepidisphaeraceae bacterium | reverse complement strand
GGCGGGCCGATTCGGTGTTGCGTGCGAAGGAGCGGTTCTGATGCGGATTCGAGTGATGGCGGCGGCGGCGTTGGTTTCTTTGGGGCTCGCGGGTTCACCGGCGGGCGCCGCGACGCAGACGCCGTTCATTCATCCGGGCGGCCTGCTGACGAAGGCCGACTTCGATCGCATGCGGGCGAAGGTCGCCGCCCGAGAGCACCCCTGGATCGACGGCTGGGAAGCCCTGATCGCCGACCCGAAGGCGCAGAGCACCTACCGCGCGGGTCCGAAGCAGAACATGGGCGTGAGCCGCCAGCACGCGCAGGACGACGCGCGGGCGGCGTTTCTCAATGCCGTGCGATGGCGCATCACCGGCGACCGCGCGTTCGCGGACTGCGCGATGCGGAATTTAAACGGGTGGTCGGCGACGGTGAACCAGGTGCCGCGCGGTGTCGATCAGCCGGGGCTGAGCGGCATCCCGGTCGGCACGTTCGCACTGGCGGCCGAGGTGCTGCGCGATTATCCGGAATGGTCGGCATCGGATCAGACGCGATTCAAGACGATGCTGGAGACGTACCTGTATCCGGTCGTCGATGATTTTCTCACGCGCCACAACGGAACCCCTCCCAGCCACTACTGGGCGAACTGGGACGCGGCCAACGTGCTTTCGCTGTTGGCGATCGGCGTTTATTGCGACGATCACGCGAAGTTTGATCGCGGGGTCGAGTATTACAAGAACGGAATCGGCAACGGGAACATCATGCATGCGGTGCCGTTTCTTTATCCGGGGAACCTGGGGCAGTGGCAGGAAAGCGGGCGCGATCATGCGCATGCGTTCGGCGGCATGGGGCTGATGGCTGAGGCGTGCCAGGTCGCGTGGAACCAGAACGTGGATCTCTACGGGTATGCGAATAACCGGCTGCTGGCGGGCGCGAATTACGAAGCGCGCTACAACCAGTGGATCGGCGTGCCGTACACGCTTTACAACAATGCGGACCGCGTGAACCAGTACTACATCGCGACGAATTATCACGGGCGCCTGGGGAACTGCGAATATTACGAGCTGCTTTACAATCATTACGGCGTGCTGAAAAAACTGGACGTGCCCGACGTGAAGCGGTTCGCCGAGCTGCTGCGGCCGGAAGGCGGGAATGTGGATCTGATGGGGTACGGCACGCTGTTCTGGACGTTGGATGCCAAGGCATCGCCCTATCCGACGGCGCCGGTCGCACCGGCGCCGCTGGATGTGACGGCTGAGGCTTCGAGCGGGCATGTGTTTCTGCGGTGGTCGCCCTCGGGCGCGTACACCACGCGCGGGTACACCGTGCTGCGCGCCGATCGGGCAGAGGGGCCGTTTGCGAGTGTGTTTTCGATCGAGACGAACACTTCGCCCGAATTTACGGACACCAAGGTGGAGAACGGGCGGACGTATTTTTATCGCGTGGTGGCACTGAATCGGGCGGGCATGAGCGAGCCGTCGGCGATCGTCCGGGCGACGCCGCTGGCGGCGGGTGAGATGCCGGCCGGGTGGAAGAGCCAGGACATCGGCGCGGGCGAGGGGACGGCCGGCTACGTGGATGCGGTCGGCGGGACGTTTGCGCTCAGCAGCCACGGCGGAGCGATCGGCGGACCGGCCGACGCGTGCCGTTTTGCGTATCGCACCGTGTCGGGGGATTTCACGATCACGGCGCGGTACGCCGACCGCGACGGGCCCGTACAGAAGGCCGGGCTCATGATCCGTCAGAGCATTGCTCCCAATGCGCCGATGGCCACGCTCACGCTCGGCGAAGCGGGCGGCAGGCAGGCGCGGTTCGGCACGCGCGCGACGGCGGGCGGACGCTGGGGCACGCAGTCGGGTAATGACTACACCTGGATGCCCGTCTGGCTGCGCCTGCAGCGCGTGGGGAACACGGTGACGGCGTCGCAATCTTCGGACGGGGTGACGTGGTTCGCGATCGGCAAAAGCGAGATTGCCAAGAGTGAGATCGCATTGAGCGGGAATTATCTGATCGGGCTGGCGATCGACTCCGCGAAGCCGGCGGACAAGCCCGCACAGGGGCTGTTCGATCATGTGACGGTGGGGATCGCCCCGCCGCGAGCACCGGCCGCCCCGAGCAA
>JBQCCH010000695.1:0-9667 GCA_051962375.1 Tepidisphaeraceae bacterium | reverse complement strand
GGCTGAAAGACAACGCCAACCTGCTGGAGCAGCAGCAGGCGGATCATTTCAACCGTTTCCCCCGCGTGCCGGCCACGCTCGACGAAGCCGACGCCGAGCCGCCGCCTTTGGATATGGACGAAGTGCAGGTGTGGGATCTACTCGAGGCGTTCACGCGCTTGATGAACGACATCGGCGGGCGCCTGCCCAAGCTGCACGAGGTGGTATACGACGAAACCCCGATCGACCTGCACGCCGCCGACATCGAAGACCGCCTGAAGCGCGACAAGCGCCTGACGCTCCGCTCCCTCCTCACCGGCCGCAAGAGCAAGAGCGAAATGATCGGCGTTTTCCTCGCGCTCCTGGAACTGGTGCGCGAAAAACGAATCGTCGTCACCCAGGACGACGCCGCCGACGACCTGCAAATCGAAAAAGCCAGCGAAGAACACCGCAAAACCTTCATCGGCGCGAGCCTGGAACTGTCGCAAGTGGATGACACAACGACGGGGAGCGAGGGGGCGACGGAGGCGGGGCAGCCTGGTGAGCGCGAGGGGTAGGGGCTCTGACCGTCAGGGAGCGCTGGGGCGACTTTGGGCGTTGAGAGGATCGGTGGTCGCTGGGCGCTCCCTCACGGTCGCGGCTCGTGGCGCGGGGGGTGGGGGAATCGCGGGGTCTCGGGGGCGGGGGGCGATCGGCCGGGGCATGTTGGCGGATTCGATAATCCGGGCTCGCGCGATCGATCAATGGCCCCTGCGCATCGATAATCAGCACTCGTGCAATCGGTCAATGGCGCTGGCGCAACCGTGAACTGGCGCTCGCGCATCGACAATTGCCGCTCGCGCATCGACAATCGGCGGTGCATGGGCACACGCTATCTTATTACCGGCGGGGCGGGGTTCATTGGGTCGCATCTGGTCGAGCGCCTGCTCACGGCTGGGCATGAGGTGGCCGTGCTGGATGATCTGTCGACCGGGCGGGTGAGCAACCTGTCGAAAGTGATCGATCACCCGCGATTGCAGATCATCCGCGACACGATCGCCTCCGAGCGCACGGTGGACCTGGCGGTGGCGAATTGCGATGCGGTGTTTCACCTGGCGTCGGCGGTGGGGGTGAAGCTCGTCGTCGAACAACCCGTGCAGACGATCCGCACCATCATCCGCGGCACGGAAAACGTCGTCGACTCGGCCTACCGATATAACCGCCCTGTCCTCATCACCAGCAGCAGCGAAGTGTATGGCAAGGGCACGCGTGTGCCGTTCAAGGAAGAAGACGATGTGGTCATGGGGGCCACCACGCATACGCGCTGGTGTTACGCGTACGCGAAGGGCGTGGATGAATTTTTGGGCCTGGCGTATCAGCGGCAGTTCGGGTTGCCGGTGACGATCGTGCGATTGTTCAACACGGTAGGCCCGCGGCAGGTGGGGATGTACGGCATGGTGCTGTCGCGCTTCGTGGAGGCGGCGCTCGATGGGGCCACGCTGCAGATTTACGGGGATGGTTCGCAATCGCGCTGCTTCTGTCACGTGAGCGATGTGGCCGACGCGCTGATCGCCCTGATGAATACGCCGGCCGCGCGCGGGCAGGTGTTTAATCTGGGATCGAACGAAGAAGTGACGATCGACGCCCTGGCCAGGCGCGTGATCGCGCTGACAAATTCATCGAGCAAGATCGAATACATCCCGTATGAGATCGCGTACGGGCAGGGGTTTGACGATTTGCCCCGGCGCGTGCCGGCGCTGGAGAAGATCAAGGCGGCAATCGGCTTTGAGCCGAAGTGGTCGCTGGAGCGGATCATTCAATCGGTCGCGAGCGAGCGCGCGGCCGTGCCGCGGTGAACGGTTCGGGCAAGTGTCGGCATTTTGCCGCGGCATCGGCGGGGCGGGTTGCGTCGTGAGCCCGGCCGACCGACCATCAGGCAAACCCATCAGCGGAGGAACTGTCATGGCCAAGAGCGGCGCATCGTTTGAATCAGCCAAATCGCAATACGAACAACTCGGCGTGAACGTGGAGGCGGCGCTCGCCCGGCTCGCGACCGTGCCGATCAGCATCCACTGCTGGCAGGGCGATGACGTGGGCGGCTTTGAAACGCAGGCGGGCGCGCTCAATGGCGGCATCGCGGCGACGGGCAATTATCCCGGCAAAGCCCGAACGGCCGTGGAACTGCGGGCAGACATGGATCAGGCGCTCAAGCTCCTGCCGGGCAAGCACCGGATCAATCTGCATGCGATCTACGGCGAATTCGGGGGCAAGGTCGTCGATCGCGATCAGATCAAGTTCGAACACTTCGCCGGCTGGGTTGAGTGGGCCAAGAAAAACGGGCTGGGGATCGATTTCAATCCGACCTGCTTCTCCCACGCCAAGGCGGCCGACGGGCTCACGCTCAGCAGCCCCGACAAAGCCGTCCGCCAGTTCTGGATCGAGCATTGCCATCTGTCGCGCCAGATCGCGGCGCAGATCGGCCAGGCGCTGGGCAAGCCGAGCGTGAACAACATCTGGGTGCCCGACGGCTACAAAGACACGCCCGCCGATCGCCTGGCGCCGCGGCAGCGGCTGGCGGATTCGCTCGACGAAATCTTCGGCCGATCGGTCGATGAATCGCACCTGCTCGATGCCGTGGAAGGCAAGCTCTTCGGCATCGGCAGTGAGAGCTACGTGGTGGGCTCGCACGAATTTTATTACGGCTACGCGCTGCGCAAGAACAAGCTGGTCTGCATCGATGCGGGGCACTATCACCCGACCGAATCGGTGGCTGACAAGCTGACGTCGGTGCTACTGAACCTGCCGCAGGTGCTGATGCACGTGTCGCGCGGCGTGCGCTGGGACAGCGATCATGTCATCACCCTGGACGACAACCTGCGCGACATCGCCCGAGAGATCGCCACGCATGATTACTTCGACCGCGTGAAGATCGGGCTGGATTTCTTCGATGCCAGCATCAACCGCGTGGCGGCGTGGGTGATCGGCGTGCGGAACATGCAGAAGGCGCTCTTGGCGGCCCTGCTGGAGCCGACGAAGAAGCTGCGTGAATTTGAGGCGGCCGGCGATTTCACGGCGCGGCTCGCCTGGCAGGAAGAAGCGCGATTGCTGCCGCTGGGGGCGGTGTGGGATGAGTTCTGCGTCCGCAATGAGGTGCCGCCCGGCTCGGCGTGGCTGAACGACGTCCGCGCGTATGAGTCGGCCGTCCAGAGCAAGCGCGCCTGAGGGGCGGCGGTCAGGCGAGCTTTTCGTCGGCCAGCAGCGCCTCGGCCGCGCGCCGGCCCGAACGCAGGGCGCCGTTGATCGAGGCGAAATCGCAGTGATCGCCGCAGATATACAATCGCTGGCCCACGCGCGCCGGGCGCTCGACGGGCTCATAAGCGCTCACCGATTGATCCGGCAGCGCGTGCGGGATGCGGTAGGTGCGGAGATGCTCCCAGTCATCGACCTGTGGGCCGAACCAATTGCGGAGCTGATCGATCGCGCGCGATTCGATGCCCGCATGATCAAAGCCGATCGCTGAGCAGCAGATCAGCGCCTTGCCGGGCGGGGCATACGCGGGCGCGATGTCGCTCGGCACGCAGAGGTGATTGACGGGCCCGTCGTAGGGGCCGTCGCCGTTCAGGACCAGCAGCTTGCTTTGCAGGGGCGATTGCGGAGCGGCGAAATAGACGCACGTGGTGGACGCCCATCGGCGAGCGCGGGGCACATCGGCCCAGGAGGCGATGTGGCTGGCGGCGCCGGCGTCGGTGGCGAGCACCACCGCCCGCCCGCCGAAGCGCTGCCCTTCCGTCAGCCGGACCATCGACCCTTCGATGGCGACGACCGTCGCATTCAGCAGGATGGTGGTATCGGTCAGACGCCCGACCAGCTGGTCGGCGATCGCCTGCATGCCGTTCGCGGGGAGCGCGGTATCGCTGGTGGCGAAGAATCTGAACGTCAGGTCAAACATCCGGCTGCTGGTGCTGAGCGAGGAATCCAAAAAGACCCCGCCGAAAAAGGGGCGGAAGAAGCGCTCGATGACGACGGGGCTGAAGTAGGATTCGAGGCGCTTTTGCGTGCTTTCGTGCGGCGCGCGGGGGCCGGCGGCGGTGTCGCGGATGAGGCGCAGGACCGAGAGCTTGTCGCGCCAGGTCGCCAATGGTGACAGGGCCGTTCGCAATGCGGCGGCGCGTCGGCGGCGGGGGTCTACGAGGGGGTATTGCTTGCCGTTCCAGTGGACGATCGCGCCGGGATCGAAGCGCTTGAGGTCGAGTGCCGGGTAATCGAGCACCCGCTGGGCTTCGGGATAACCTTCGAGGAAGACTTGAAAGCCGCGGTCGAGGATGAATCCATCGAACCGGTCGCTGCCGAGCCGGCCGCCGATTCGATCGGAGGCTTCAAGGATGGTGCACGCGACGCCTCGCGCGTTTAATTCACGGGCACACGCAAGGCCCGCGAGCCCCGCGCCAATGATCAGAACGGTCCGGCCGTCTTCCGTCATGTCGCCGCATCTTATAGTCGAAGTCGCCCGTCAACAGAATTCGCCGCCGACATTAAAATGATTGAAATCGCTAGGCTCGCAGTGAATGATGCGGATTTCGGAAATGATGGTGCGTCCTTCGAGCTGCAATTCGATTTTATGGAACGAATCGATGGGGACGGGCGATTGCGAATTGAACGCAACGCCGTGCTTCGAGAGGTTCACGCCGGTCACTTGCTTCCGATCCTCCGGCCGCGTTGCGGTCGGACTGTAGATCCAGGCGTCGCAGATTTTGGGCGTCCGATCGTCCCGGCGACGATCCGATCCGCTTCCGCAACAAGATTTCGCCTGATGCAAGACGTGTACGACGGTCATAAGTCACCCCGCCGGTGAAAGTGTTGAGCCCTAGTTTACCGCTTCTTGCGTCGGCGGCGCAAAAATTTCAGGCGCTTTGCGGAATTTCGTGGGATCGACCAGACTACGGCACGACTTATCTTGCGTGGCGCGCCTGTCACTTGCGGCGTGCAATGCTCAGGAGACCGCACTTTGGCTGACAATCGACTTGCCCGGAATACGCTGTGGGTGATTCTCGCACTGCTGGTGTTGCGCACCGTTGCCCAGGTGTATGTGCCCCTCATGCACCAGGAGGCGTATTACTGGATGTACTGGCGGCACCCGAGTTTAAGCTACTTTGACCACCCGCCGATGGTGGCGTGGGTGATCGGGCTGGGCACGACCTTGTTCGGCACGAACGAATGGGGCGTGCGCGTCGTCGGCGGGCTGTTGATGCTTGTCAACGGCGTGCTGATGTACCGGTTCGTGCGGGCGTGGTGGTCGGCATCGGTCGCGTGGATCAGCGTGCTGTTCATTGAGCTGACGCCGGTGTTTTACGGGATCGGATTCCTGGCGACGATGGACTCGGCGCTGCTGATGTTTTGGCTGATCAGCCTGATCGGCTTCACGCTGGCGGTGAAAGAGAACAAATGGTGGGGCTGGTACATCTCAGGGTTCGGGCTCGGGGGAGCGCTGCTGAGCAAATACACCGGCGTGATGCTGATTCCGGGCGTGGGGCTGCTGCTGCTGTTTCGCCGGGAATTTCGCGGGCAGATGAAGACGATTCACCCGTGGCTCGGCGTGCTGCTGGGCATCGCGATGTTTTGGCCGGTGATCAAATGGAATGCGCAGAACGACTGGGCGAGCTTCCGGTTTCAGTTTTTGTCGCGGTTTGACGAAGACCGCACCGGCCATGAGCACACGACGCTGGAATTCCTGGCCGAGCAGGTGGCGACGGCGACGCCGCTGGTGCTGTGGGGCGGCGTCCTGATCTGCTGGGCTTGGATTCGTCGGCGACGCATCACGGCTCGGAATGCGATGGCGCTGTCATTCTCCCTGCCGCTGCTGGCGAGTGTGGCCTACAAATCGCTGCACTACCCGATCCACATCAACTGGACCGCGCCGGCGTTCCTGGCGCTGATCCCGGCGTCGGTGCACTTGGCGCTGGTGCTGGCGCGCCGAAAGCACATCTCCGCCCTGTGGAGCTGGCGCGGCGGAGCGATCGTGCAGACCTTTGCCATTTGCACGGCCATCAATGTCGGGATCATGGGCTTTTTGCTCTTCCTGCAGCCGCGCACGCACTGGATCCACGCGTTCGGACCGTGGGGGGATCTGGCGGAAGTCGTGAGTCAATATGAAGACATGTTCGAATCCGAGATCGGCCACGAGCCGCTGGTGATCGCGGATGGCAAATATGAGCTGGCGAGCCTATTGGCGTTTTATCGGACGGCCCAGGACGGGAATCCGCATGACCCGGACGACCCGGCCAAGCTCACGACCAGCCAGTACGGCATCGGCGACTTTGGGCTGGGGTATCAATTCTGGCTGGATCGACAGGCGTGGATCGGGAAAGATTGCCTGTTCGTGGACATGAACGACACGATCGAAAAAGAGCTGCCGGGCAAGTTTCGGTCGGTGCAGGTGGTCTGGACCGGCAAAACCGCGAACGGCCGGACGTATCGCATCGCGGAATGCCGCGACCTGCTCAATTAGCCGATCGGCAGCGCGTGCGTGAGGACGGCCAGGCAGCCCAGGCAGGTGAAAATCGCTCCGGCGATCCCGCTGGCGACGAACCAGGCGGCGGGTTTGGCTTCTTGATCGATAGGCATGGCAACTCCTGTTACGGATGGATCGACACAACCGGGCAAGGGGTTTAACGCGTCGCTCCGCGGTTGATGTCGAATTGGCGCGGGCCAACGTCAAGCGGATTGTAAAAACTCGGCATCGGGCGGGGCATCTTGAGCGCGTCATGGCCCGCGCATACGATAGGCCGCATGCCCACCCTCAATTCGTTCGGCGCTGAAGCCCAACTGACGTCTAAAGCCGGTACGCACAAGTATTACGACCTGAAAAAGCTGGCGAACGTCGGCCCGCTCGACAAGCTGCCGTACAGCATCAAGGTGCTGCTCGAGAGCTGCCTGCGGAATCTGGATCATTTCATCGTCAACGAATCCGACGTGACCGGCCTGGTGAACTGGAACGCCAAGGCGCCGGCGAATGTCGAAGTGCCGTTCAAGGTGGCGCGCGTGATCCTGCAGGATTTCACCGGCGTGCCGTGCGTGGTGGACCTGGCGGCGATGCGTCACGCGATGAAAATCGCCGGCGGCGACCCGCAGCGAATCAACCCGCTGGTTCCGGTTGACCTGGTGATCGACCACAGCGTGCAGGTCGACGAATACGCGAATCCGCTGGCGCTGCTGAACAACACGAAGATCGAATTCGAGCGGAACCGGGAGCGGTACGAGTTCCTGAAGTGGGGCCAGCGTGCGTTCAAGAATTTCGGCGTCGTGCCACCCAGCCGGGGCATCGTGCACCAGGTGAACCTGGAACATCTGGCCAAAGTGGTCTGGCAAAAAGACGGTGTGGTCTTCCCCGACACGCTCGTCGGCACGGACAGCCACACGACGATGGTCAACGGCCTGGGCGTGGTCGGCTGGGGCGTGGGCGGGATCGAAGCCGAGGCCTGCATGCTCGGCCAGCCGATCTACATCGTCACGCCGCAGGTGGTGGGCTTTAAGCTCAACGGCTCACTCCCCGAAGGCGCGACGGCCACCGACCTGGTGCTGTACGTGACGCAAATTCTGCGGAAGAAGGGCGTCGTCGAGAAATTCGTCGAATTCTTCGGCCCCGGCCTGGCGAGCATTTCGCTGGCCGACCGGGCGACCATCGCGAACATGGCTCCCGAATACGGCGCGACGATCGGCTTCTTCCCCGTCGATGACCAAACCCTCAACTACCTTCGCCTGACCGGCCGATCGGAAGCGCATGTCGATCTGGTGGAACGCTACAGCAAAGAACAGGGGCTGTGGCGGATGGACAGCGTGGAGCCGACCTTCACCGACGTGGTGGAGCTGGATCTGTCGACGGTCACGCCCAGCCTGGCCGGCCCGAAGCGGCCGCAGGATCGCGTGGGGCTCAAGGAAGTCGCCAAGAGCTTCATCGGCAATTTCCCCGACAGCCAGCCCGGCGCGGCCGTGGCGCAGGTCGCCCCTTCGCAGGGCAATGTCGCGGCGATCATGGAACACGTCACCGAGATCACGCACGGCGACGTGGTGATCGCGGCCATCACCAGTTGCACCAACACCAGCAACCCCTCGGTGATGATCGGCGCCGGCCTGGTCGCGAAGAAGGCGTACGAGAAGGGCCTGAAAGTGCCGGACTACGTCAAGACGTCCCTCTCGCCCGGCTCGCGCGTCGTGACCGATTATTTTGAGAAGAGCGGCCTGCAGAAGTACCTCGACGCGCTGGGCTTCAGCACCGCCGGCTACGGGTGCATGACGTGCATCGGCAACTCCGGCCCGCTGCCGGAACGGATCAGCTCCGCGATTGAAGAAAAGAACCTGACGGCCGTCAGCGTGTTGTCGGGCAACCGCAACTTTGAAGGCCGCGTCAACCCGCATGTGAAGGCGAACTACCTCGCCAGCCCGCCGCTGGTGGTGGCGTACGCCCTGGCGGGATCGATCGCGGTCGATCTGACGGTCGATCCGATCGGCAAAGACAAGCAGGGCAACCCGGTCTTCCTTAAAGACATCTGGCCCACCCAGCGCGAGGTGGCCGACACTATCGCCGCGTGCATCGATCCCAGCATGTTCGCCAAGCAATACGCGGGCGTCGGCGACAAGAGCGAAGAGTGGAACGAGATCCCCGTCAAAGGGGGCGAACTCTTCGACTTCAACCCGGCCAGCACGTACATCCAGAACCCGCCGTTCTTTGGCGACCTGGCGAACAAGGATTTGTCGATCAAGCCGATCGAGAAAGCGCGCGTCCTGGTGATGGTGAGCGACAGCGTCACCACCGACCACATCTCGCCGGCCGGCAACATCAAGAAGGATTCGCCGGCGGGCAAGTACCTGATCGAGAACGGCGTGAGCGTCGCCGACTTCAACCAGTACGGCGCGCGCCGCGGGGCCGACCAGGTGATGGTGCGCGGCACGTTCGCGAACATCCGGTTGAAGAACGAACTGGCGCCCGGCACTGAAGGGGGCGTCACCACCTACCTGCCGACCAACACGGTCGAATCGATCTATGACGCCAGCCTGAAGTACAAGCAATCGGGCACGCCGCTGGTGGTGTTGGCAGGCAATGACTACGGCATGGGCAGTTCCCGCGACTGGGCGGCCAAGGGGACGATGCTGCTGGGCGTGAAGGCGGTCATCGCCGAGAGCTTCGAGCGCATTCACCGCAGCAATCTGGTGGGCATGGGCGTGTTGCCGCTGGTTTACAAGAAGGGCGAAAATCGCAAGACGCTGGGCCTGACCGGGCATGAGGTATTCGACATTCACATCGACAACAACCTCAAGCCGGGCCAGGACGTGGTGGTGAAGGCGGGGGATAAGGCGTTCGTCACCACGTGCCGAATCGATACGCCGGTGGAGCTGGAGTATTTCCGCAACGGCGGCATCCTGCAGACGGTGCTGCGGAAGATGATGGCCTAGGCCGACGGTCGGAAACGATTGGCCGGGCATTGAAGGGCACCACCTTCCAATGCCGGGTCGTTCAAGCCCGATTGAGCCAGCGCGGGATTAGTCGGCTCGGGATTAGCCAGCGGTGGATTAGTCAGCGCCGGAAGAGCCGGCACCGGATTAATCCATGCCCAATTCATTAGTGCCAGCACATTAAGCGGCAGCCGGATCGAGCGATTTCGATCCGGCTGCCGCTTTTTTCGTTGGGTGGCGGCGCATGCAAAAGGCCCTCGCG
>JBQCCH010000694.1:0-10963 GCA_051962375.1 Tepidisphaeraceae bacterium | reverse complement strand
CAGCAGCGCCAACAGCGTGCCGCCGATCGTGGCTTCGGCGGCGTGCATCGCATTGCGCGAGCGGGCATCGCGCAGGGACGTTTCATTGGCGAGCAATGCGTCGACATCCCCACGGACGGTCTCAAACATCGTTCGGCCGTCACGGATCGTGTTGGTCGTCGGGCGATCGCGCGTGTGAGTGGTGGCGCTCAGCGTCAGATCGGCCCAGGTGAGCCAATCGTCGGCGTCGGCGCGAAACTTTTTGGCGATCGTGGATTGGTCGGAACTGTCGCGAACCAGCGCGGTCAATTCCGCCAGCGCCGGGACGACTTGCCGTCGGCTGGCGTTGTACGGGGCGAGGAACGCTTCATCGCCGGTCAGGTAATAGCCGCGCGTGCCGGTCTGAACGTCAAGCAACAGCTTCTCGACTTCCAGGCCTCTAGCGATCACGCGGTTGGAATGAGCGCCCCAGGACATCGTCCAAAGCAGGAACCCGATCATGGCGAGCAACACCATCGCGCAAACCCCCAGGGCCACCAGGGGAATGATGGTCATGCGCTTCAGCGTGCAGTGGAAGGTGTAGTCAATCGAGTCGCTGAGCCTGCTCATGCCGGGAGTCTAGGCATGAACAGCGAATGACGGGATTATTCGGCGGCGTCGCTGAGCTGCGAGGCGTCGGCGGGGACCGGGGGCGTGCTGGTTGCGGGCACGAGCGCCATCTTGTGCGTGCCGACCGTCCGCTCGATCGCGTTCGGTGCGGTGTAGATTGCGACCTGCAATTGCTGATTCCAGAGCTGGATCTGCAAATCCTGCAGTCGGCGATGCGCCTGATTGATCTGGTAGTTGATTTCCATCCGCTGGTGCCGCAGGTGCAGCAGCACGCCGGTAGCCACGAACGCGCAGAGGATGCAGGAAAGGAGCTTGATCACAGGAATCCGACTTTCAGTCGTCTGCTGCAGGATGAATCAAAGCCTTGCGTCTTGCAACGGGTCCGGCAAGCCGACGGCGCGGCCGTCGGTCAATGCCGCGGATCACGACGCGCTGGCGAGAGCCTTGGCGGGCAGCTTGAGCTTCATGTCCACCTTGATGACGTCGCTGCCCTTGAGGACATCGTCGTTCAGCTTTTTCAGGGCGCCGACCTGGTTCTTTGAGCCGAGTTCGCTCTGGGCGATCTTGCTGAGCGTATCGCCGGGCTTGACGACGTAGGTCCGCTCCGCGAGCGACGGCTGCGGGGCTGCCGGCTTGGCGGCGGGGGCCTTCGCGGGGGTTTTGGCGGCGGCGACTTCGGGCTTGTCCGAGGGCTTGTCGGTCGGCAGCAGGTACGTGTGGCCGGAGATGACCTTGTTCGGGTCCTTTTGCAAGGTCGGATTCAGCTTGACGATCGCGTCGCGGTTCGCCTTGGTCGATCCACCGGGCAGCAGGGCGGCCATGCGGGACAGGGTGTCGCCGGCCTGGGCTTTGTACTCGCGGGCACCGGTCGTGGTGGTGGTCGTTTGAGCGAGCGTCTTGATCGCGGGCTTGCTGACGGCCGTCACGGGGACGACCGCTTCACCGTGCTGGGCGGCGACTTTGACGACCGGATCGTTGGCGAACGGGTCCGTCGGTGCCGGGGCGGCCGGGAGCTTGGTGATGATCGGCGCGTCGTTGGTGGCGACCGGCGCCTGCGGGGCCGCGGGGGCGGCCGGCTGCTCGTCGTGGACGATGATGCTTTGCGGCGTCGCGACGGGCGCGGGATTGGTGATCGCCACGCGAGCGGGAGCAACCGGGGCGATCGGCGTCAGGTCGCGTGCGGTCGGGATCGGCTGTTGCGGTTCGGCGGCGCGAAGGGGGGCGGCGTCATCCATGCCCGGCGTGCCGGGCGCCGAAACGCCCGCCCGCAGGTTGTGGCCCGCCTCCGCCAGTTGCGCCGCCGGTCGCTCGGTGGCGCTGGTCAGGTGCTCGGACAATAAAATGCCCACGACGATGATGAAGGCCAATCCAACAAGCAGGCCGATTTTGGTTTCGCGGGTCATGGGAATTCGTTGAGAGTTGCTAGTGGCGAGTGGAGCGTTGAAGAAGAGCGACCTTCGCTCTCCACTCTCAACTCTGCACGGTCCACTAAATTTTTTCTGCCACGCGCAATTTGGCCGATCGGGATCGGGGGTTGCGGGCGATTTCAGCTTCGGTGGGAACGAGGGGCTTGGAGGTCAGGACCTTCAGTTGCCCGGTCTGCTCCGCCGACCGAAACGCCTGCTTTACCACCCGGTCTTCGGTCGAGTGGAAACTGATGATCGCGAATCGTCCGCCGGGCCTCAGCAACGCGGGGGCGACTTTGAGAAGTCGTTCCAGGTTGTGAAGTTCGCCGTTGACGGCCATCCGCAACGCGAGGAACGTTCGGGTGGCCGGATCGATCGCGACCGCTTGGTTTCTTACTCGGCTGGGAGGGACAACGCCCCGCACCAGCTCGGCCAAGTGCTCTGTGGTGTTGATCGGCGTCTGACGCCTTGTCTCGACAATCTTTCTGGCGATCCGGCGAGAAAATCGTTCGTCAGCCAACTGATACAACAGGTCGGCGATTTTTTGCTCGGGCCAGGTGTTGACGATGGCCTTGGCGGTCAGGCTGCCGCGCGGGTCAAGCCGCATGTCCAGGGGGACGTCATTGGTGAAGGAAAGCCCATACGCCCGGTCGAATAATTGGTTGGTGCTGATGCCCAGGTCGGCGAGGATGCCATCGACCTGTTCAATGCCGGCGGAGTCGAGGGCGTCGTCGATCTCGGCGAAGTTGGCATGGAACAACCGGGCCGGCAGGTCGCTAAGACGCTGACGGGCGAAGTCGAGGTTCAACGGGTCAACGTCCAGGCTGATCACCGTGCCGCCGGGCGCCACACGCCGGGCCAGCGCCTCGCTATGCCCGCCCCGGCCGGTGGTGCAATCGACATAGATCCCGCCCGGGTGGGGGGCCAGCCAGTGCAGCACTTCGTCGAGCAGAACAGGGTCATGACCGGTGGCGGGTAATTCCATGGGAAGGGACTACTCTACCGTAGCAAGGCGGCGAGGTCGCGTTCGACCTCCGAGACGGGCGGAATCCTCAAAAAATGCCCGAAAAGTGAGGGATTCTTGCGGATTTCGTAAGGGACGGAATTTTAGGCCGTCTTTATGGGACGTGAGGATGAATCGAAATTAACTTGCAAAAAGTCGCAAATATGGTAGTTAGGTGAATGTCAGGATGACGCTTGACTTCTCTCGCTTTGACGATGACAGTTGGACGTGTCGCGTTAAGGCTTCCGTACCGAGATGCAGGCGACGGTGATGAGCCGGGATTCCGTTCCCCCGCGTTGCAGCGCGGACCCCATCCGTGGGATGAGACTCATCGTGTGACGCCGTTCGTTCAGGTCTTAATCCGTTAAGACATGCACGCTGGCTTCGAGCGATCGACGCGGTTGGACTTGTCCCTTTGCGAGAGGGCACAAGTGCTCCGGCTGAGTCGAGGCACATCCTGTGCCGCGCATCAGCCACGCCGATTCGTTCTTGGCTCTTATGCGCCCGTTCCCGGGCGCCTGCTACATTCTGACAAAAACCCCTGGCGACTGCCTGGACATGCTTCCTTCCCTGGAAGATGGCACGCGGTCGTTGCTCGTTCACTGAAGCGGTTCAGTCCGTTCCAGTCGGGTGGACAGTCCGGCGATCAGGTCGGGCATCTGCTCCATCAGACGCGCCTGTTCCGCCGCCCAGTCCTGCCGGTTCCATAGTTCTACGTGATCCCCCGCACAAACGAGCGTAATCTCACGATCCAGCTTGAAGCCGGCAATGGTCTTGGGAGACAACAAAATGCGTCCCTGCTTGTCCCAAACCAACCGAATCGACGGCCCGAACACTGCCCGCAGCAACTGCTGCTCCTGCACCGTCGGAACAATGCCCGTTCGCACGTTGCCGAACCGTGATAAGTGGAATTTTTCCGGGTACATGAACCCGCGGCCGCCCATGTTCATCAGGATCAGCGTGTCGTTCTCACCAAACGTCTCCAGACGCTTGCGAACGTCGGACGGCACGAGCAATCGACCCTTTTCGTCGATCGTTAACTCATGCTCCCCGATCAGCGGATACCATGGCGGCATTGGGCTCCAAAACCACTTTTCACTTCCGACAGGGGATTTTTACCACACCTCTCCACCGACCACCAAGTGGAAAAATGTCTACGACTTTAAAAATTCTCAGAATTCTCGAATTTGCCCCGTTTTCGGCCAATTCAGCGCTGCGCGAGTGCGCGCGGCGTGCGAATCGGGGATAATTGAGTGCGAAAGGTGTGGATAACTTGTCACGGCCGATAGCTTGGCGCCCTGCGTCCGAAAAAATCAGGGCTGCGTGGTCGAGAAACGATAGGCGACGAAGCGAAAACCGCCCAGGACCCCGCCAAATCCGGCCGGCCAAAGCAGCGTCAGGAGCAGAATGGAGGGATCATGGCAGAGAAATCCCACGGCCATCGGGGGGCAGGCGCTTAAAACGGAGGGTGGTGGGGCCAAGTGGGAGGAAAACTCGAGCCGCAGGTAGTAGAGGACGGGACCCAGCAGGCAAAGCGTCGTCAGCAATCGATGGGCGAGGGGGGAAGATCCCAACCCAAAGACGAGCAACCAGCTCCAGCTCAAAACGATGAGCGGCCAGGCGGTGAGGGGGGACTGGCCGGCGAGGTGGATGCCCAGCATCAGCAACGGCAGGCTGCTCACCAAGGCGATCGCGACGGCTCGTAGATTCGCCAGCAGCAACGGAGCGAGCAACACGCCGATGCAGATCTGCGTGACGGCCACCGCAACCGGGGCGGTCGCTTCGATTGGTTCGGGGTAGTTGGCCGACAGTGGAACGCGGTGGGTGAAGAGCCCCAGGACGACGGCTTGGCCCACCATCCAGAGCCACCAGGCGATCGCAAAGCCGGGTGGCGGGGGCGGTGACGGGGGCGTTACGCGCATGGTCGGCCCCTCGCGGCCATCAGCGATCCAGGCTCGCCCGCTTATCAGGAGCGAGCGGGCTGTCGAAACGCAGGTCAATCCAGGGCATGTTCATGTCGACACGCCCCGTCTGCTCGCGTGCTTCGGCCAGGACGCTGAGCTTGCGGTCAACCCGCTGTTCCACGAAAAACGCCTTGCTGGAGGGGGGCTGCCCCCAGCGGATTTCCGTTCCGTAGCGGGTGATGAGATTGATCTGCGAATCATTCGGGCTGATTCGGCCGCCGAGGTTGGAGACGTCGATCTTGGCGATTTGGTCTGCGAACGATTTGCCGTCGAGCAGGGCGATCAATTCGATGCCCGCCTGCACATCGCCGCCGGGCCAAGGCTTGCCGATCGCCGCGGGGACATGGGCGACACCCTCAATGACGCGAAAGGCCGGCGTCTTCCCGGCCGGCAGAAGTTGGCGCACCTGCTGCACCGTCAGGGCGTCGGGCAGCCGGACCCCGTCGGCATCGACGTACCAATAGGCGTCCTGCCAATGCACCAGCGCCACCGGAGCGCGAAATTCGCAGTTGATCAGCACCACATCGCCGGGGCCGTCCTGGTAGGTCCGTCGAACGGACTTCACCTCGCGCACCCAGGGATTGGCGGCCAGCGTGGCGGCTTCGGTGCGCAGGGTGGCATGTTCCAACGGGTCCGACGGCTTGGTCGGCTGCACGCTGTCGATGATCTGGGCGGCCAACGAGTCGCTCATCCAGGCCGGCCGATCCGCGAGCACGACAGCCGGCGGGGCGTCCGTGGCGGTGATTCGTTCGACGTAGCGCTTCGATTCGACAAACCCTGCCCCAACGGCGGCGGTCAGGGCGAGCGTGCCGACGGTGTTCAGGAGCATTTTTCGCAGCCGGGCTTTTTGTTCCGGGGTCATGGGCTCGCGCGGCGGGGCGGGCTTGCTGATTCGCTGCGGTGTCGGCGGGGCTTTTACAGGCTTTTTCGCTGGCATCGGTCGATAGCCATTATCGGTCAGACGACCGCTTCGGCTGCAGCCGTTCGACGGGCCGCCTGCTCCACGAGTTGATTGACGAGCCCCGCAAAGCCGATTCCCGCCCGCCCGGCCGCCTCCGGAAGCAGGCTTACATTCGTAAATCCCGGCATGGTATTGATTTCAAGCAGGTAGGGCCGGTTTATGGCGTCCACCCGCAGGTCCACCCGCGCCAAATCCCGACATCCCAGGGCCGTATTCGCCTGAACGGCCAGCACTTCGCACGCTCGGACCACGTCGGCGGGCAATCGCACGTCAAAATCGTGGGTCGCGCCGCCGGCGGTGTATTTGGCGGTGTAGTCGAAGAAGGCGTGGTCCGTTTCGATGCGGATCGCCGGAAGCGGCCGGCCGTTCAGCAGGCCGATCGTCAGTTCGGAGCCGGCGATAAATGCTTCGAGCATGCATTCGTCATGCTTGGCAATCAGGCGAGCGGCCGCGTCGGCAACGTCGGCAGCGGTCTTGCAGATGTAGACGTCGATGCTGCTCCCGGAGCGAATCGCCTTGACGACGACCGGCAGGCCCAGCTCCGTGGGATCAAAGTGGGCATCGCGCAGCACACGCCAGGCGGGGGTGCTGAGCCCGGCATCGCGCCAAACCTGCTTGGCGGCGATCTTGTCCATGCCCAGGGCCGAGGCCTTGGCGCCGGAGCCGACGAAGGGCAATCCGCGGGCTTCCAGGATTTCCTGCAATTCGCCCGACTCGCCGAAATCGCCGTGCAAAACCGGAAAAATCACGTCGGCTGGCACATCGAGGGCGGCGAGGTCGATCGGAGAAATGTCCGAGACGTAGACATCATGCCCCGCCTCCCGCAACGCAGCGGCCACGCCCGCGCCCGAACGCAGGGAGACGTCGCGCTCCGCCGAGGGACCGCCGCACAGGACCGTGACTCGCATGACGCGCCTCCTACAGGGGCCAAATCCTGACTTCGCTTTCCAGCATCACGTGGTGTTTTTCGTACACCCGTTCCTGGATGATTTTGACGAGCTTCAGCACGTCGTCGGACGTGGTGCCCGGATGGGCGATGATGAAATTCGCGTGCTTGTCGCTCACTTCGGCGCCGCCCACGCGCAGCCCCTTCAGGCCGGTCTGGTCGATCAGAGCGCCGGCGCTGACGCCGTTATGATTCTTGAAAATGCAGCCGCAGTTTTTGCTGTTGAGCGGCTGCGTGTTCCGCTTGTACATCCAGATTTCTTTCGTGCGCGCCATGATCGCGTCCGGATCGTCCTGTTCCAGATCGAGCGTGGCGCCCAGGATGAACGGGGCGGCGATGTTGGTTTTTCGGTATTCAAAGATCAGGTCGTCTTTTTTTCGCTCAAAGACTTGGCCGGCCGAATACATGACGGTGACGGATTTCACGAACGCGCCGATGTCGCCGAACTTCCCGCCGGCATTCATGCGGATGCCGCCCCCCAGCGTGCCGGGAATGCCCGCCAGCGACTCGATGCCCGACAACCCCTCACGGACCGCGAACAGCAGCAGCTTCTGCATGTCGACGCCCGCGCCCACATCCAGCGTGGTGCCTTGCACCTTCGTTTGTTTCCAGAAGTCTTCGCTGAATCGGAAGACCGCACCATCGACGCCCGCGTCGGATACCAGCAGATTCGCGCCCAGCCCCAGCACATAGATCGGGATGCCGGCTTCCGTGCAGCGTCGGGCGGCTTCCTGGGCCTCTTCGATCGAGCGCGGCTTGACCAGATATTTGGCCGGGCCGCCGATCTTGTACCAGGTGAACGGGGCAAGCTTGACGTTCTCCGTCACGAACGCTTCGAGGCCGGCAAATGGGGAGTGGGCAACGAGATTCATAGTCGAATTTGCGATGTTATGATTTGCGGAAACACATTCGTTCCAATCGCAAATCGAAGGCTTAGCTCACCAGCTCGTTCGCGATTTCATTCACATTGCCCGCCCCCATGGTGACCACCAGATCGCCCGGGCGGGCCGTTTCGCGAACGTGCTTTACGATACCGTCGAACGAGGGGATGTGAACCGCGGATTGCCCGTTTCGCGTGATTTTTTCGATCAAATCCTCGGTGCAGACCTGTCGGCGTTCTTCTTCGCTGTCGCGGACGAAGTAGATGTCGGGCATCACCACGTGGTCGGCCGACTCGAAGCAGGTGCCGAAATCCTCGAGCAGATGCCGCGTCCGGCTATGCTGGTGGGGCTGGAAAACGCAGATCAGCCGTTGCGGCTGGTAGGCGTCGCGAAGCGCCTTCAGGGTCGTGCGGATTTCCGTCGGATGATGCCCGTAATCGTCCACGATGGTGGCGCCGTTGAATTTGCCCAGCTCGGTCATGCGTCGGTCGACGCCCCGGAAGGTGCCGATCGCGTCGGCCGCCTGCTGGATGTCGGCCCCGCACGCGTGGGCGGCCGCCAGCGCCATGGTCGCGTTCATCAGGTTGTGTTCGCCCGGCACGCTCATGCGGAGCTGGCCGACGATCCGGCCCCGGTAGGTCACCTGTCCCTGATAGCACCCTTCGAACACGCCGCGGGGGTGGGTGCTCCACGTGGTTTCATCGCCCAGCGACACGGTTTCCACGGCCACGCCCGCGTCCATGATCACTTTGGCGACATTGCTTTCGCGGCCGTTCGCGATCAGCAGGCCGTCGCTCGGCAACAGCTTGGCGAATGTGCGGAAGCTTTCGATGATCTGGTAAATGTCTTTGTAGCAATCGAGGTGGTCTTCCTCGAGGTTGGTGATCACCGCCACCGTGGGGGCCAGGTTGTGGAAGCTGCGGTCATATTCGCACGCTTCTGCCACGAACGCATCGCCGCTGCCCGAGCGCGAGCCGGTATTCCCCAGCTGCGGCACCGTTCCGCCGATGACGAAGCTCGGATCCAGCCCGCAATTCATCAGCGCCAACGACGTCATCGCGCTGGTCGTCGATTTGCCGTGCGTCCCGGCGATCGCCACGCCCAAGCGCTCCTGCATCACCTGCCCCAGCATCTGGGCATATTTGATGACTTTCAGTCCCATCGCGTAGGCGGCCTTGATCTCCAGGTGCGTGTCAGGCACCGCGGCAGTCCGCACGACCAGGTCCACGTCCTTGCTCAGCAGTTCGCCGTGCTGGTCGCGGCTGATTTTCACGCCACGCCGCGCCAGCTCGATCGTCTGACGATTCGGCTTGGCGTCCGAGCCGCTCACGATCGCGCCGCAGTCCAGCAGCATTTTCGCCAGCCCGTTCATCCCACTGCCGCCGATTCCCACAAAATGCACGCGCATTCCCGTGAACATCGACCCCGGCCGCAACAGCGTGCGCGGCTTGAGTTCCTTGAACACAGGGCTGGTCAGTTGCGGAAACGCGGTTTGCACGAGTGCGGACATGGAGTTTCCCGTTGGCCTTCACCGGTTCGACAACAACATGCCCGGTGCTGCATCCTTTCATCGGCCGACACCCCTCATTTGCGTGAAACCGGAAGCGAGCAATCGCATTCCGGACTTGGCAAGCTCAGAGGTGTCACGCGTCCTGCGTACCCAGACCCGGCTGGGCGGTAGCGCGGAGTATACCGAAATCGATCCAAAAGTCGCGAAAAGAATCCCCTTCGGTCACGCCCATTCTCCCGGCCGTTCGATCGGCGTAAGTCGCCGAAAACACCCGCCGGCCGTTCCTGCCATTTTTCTTTTCACTTTCGACCGATTTTCCCGCCCAACCCCCGGCCCGGCCATGGGTTCCATGGCCGCTCCACCTGCGCGCCAGTGCGACGGCGATTGCCCAGCTTGCCATGGGACTTAGGGGCATCGGGAAGAGTGAAAACGTGAAGACGTGAAACGGCTTACTCCGTAAGGGCGTACTGCGTAAGGGGGTTTCATGTGCTCACGATGCCACTCGACTAATTCACTCGTCTGACACGGCAACCGCCAGTTCCAACTTGTCAAAGAGCTGAAGCGGCTCACGGCCGCTTCCTGACGCATTTCGTTTTACCGCCGGCCCTCGGAAAAAGCGGCCTGAAAATCGTTGGCCGAGCAATCCACGGGGGATTTTTCGTTTTCGACGGGTGCCCGCCTCGGCCGACCGATTATTCTGCCGTCGCATGATCACATCGCAGATGTTCAGCAAATGGCGACGGATCGCCGTGACGGCAGTCTGGGTCGTCGCCAGTGGGGCGGGTGCGGCTCGGGCGGCTGATGTGCAGGGCAATGCCGTCATCCGCGCCCCGGCCGGTGGGTCCGACATCGTCATCCGCACCACCGATCGGCTCGCCGGCGCGATCGATTCGCTCACTTGGAACGGGCACGAGTTCATCAACAGTTCAGACCACGGCCGCCAGCTCCAGTCGGCCGCCTTCTTCGCCGAAACCACCGGCAAACTGCCGATCTCCGAAGTCTTCAACCCCACCGAGGCCGGCTCCCGTGACGACGGCGCCGGCCCACACTCCAGCAGCCGATTGCTCTCGATCAAGGCGGCCGGCAACACGCTGCAGACGACCTCACGCATGGCCTTCTGGCTCTCCCCGGGCGAAACCTCGTCCGGCCAATCCGCAATCAACACCAGCGTCCTCTCGAATCACCGCCTCACCAAGACGGTCCGCATCGGCTACGAAGACCTGCCCCACGTGATCGACTACCGCGTGACCTTCACCGTCCCCCAGGACGAACGGCACACGTTCGCCCAGTTCGAAGCCCTGACCGGCTACATGCCGCCCGAATTCTCCCGCGCCTGGTCGCTCGATGCCGCCACCGGCCGACTCATAGTGCCCGCCAAGCCGCACGGCGAATCGTCCGACCCGGTCATTCTCGCGACGCCCGACGGGCACTATGCCATGGGGTGCTTCAGCCCCGATCAACCCTCGCCCGGCTTCCCCCACGCCGGCTATGGCCATTTCTCCTTCGATCGGGCCAAGGTGGTGAAGTGGAATGTCGTATTCCGCGAGAAAAACCCGCAAGGCCTCCGCTCCGGCGACCGCACCTTCCGCCTGTTCGTCGCCGTCGGAACCCTCGACGACGTCCGCACCTCCCTCGCCACCCTGACGAAGCAAACCCACACGCCCCACAACGAGCCGCGACCGTAAGGGAGCGCCCAACGACTCG
>JBQCCH010000693.1:0-3081 GCA_051962375.1 Tepidisphaeraceae bacterium | reverse complement strand
ATTCGACTCGTCATAACGACGCAAGTTACCCGCTACCGTCGCCCGTGCACATAGGAGCGAACCCTCCGCTACGCATTGCCGGCAAATGTGGCGGAATTCAGGTCGATCCCATCTCACTTCGCGACTCGCATCGTCGCGACCGCGATCGACGCGGCTTCCTTCGTAAAAGATCAGTGCTGCGACGGAAACGGCGGGATTGACATCCCGCCCTACCGGCTGCCACGGCCATTCGCCGAGGCGGCCCAGCCCCCATCCGCCGCACGAATCCCCGCTCCGTTCCCGCATCAACGATGCACCGAAGACGGCTTCCCCGCCCCGTTCCCGCCTCACCGCGCCGCCGACGCAAACCCGCCCCCGCCGTTCCCGCATCCATCGCCCGCTGACCAAGGAACGCCCGCGCTGTTCTCGCGTGATCGGCCCGCTGGCTCAGGAACGCTCACGTCGATCCGAGTTCAACGCCCTTCTAACGCGGGAACGGCCATGCGACTCCTAAGTAAAAAGGACTGCAAACACTGAGCGCAGCCTGGCGCACGCCTTCGCCCGCCCGGTGAAGCGCTTCGCCACTGCCGTTAAGGCAGTTGGTGGGGACGTTGTTACAATTGAAAAATGGGCACAGATGCACAGGACCCGAAACGCCAAATTTACGGAGTTGTCCATCGCGAGCACGTAAAGACAACGCTTCAATTTAACTGCTCCGACCGAAAACTCCTCAGCGCGCAAGAGCTGCGAATGGCTAGCAGATTTGTACTTTTGGAAAGCGCGATGGTTCGCTTATGGCAGCGATCTGGTAGCGATGTTTCGCTCCCTGCCGGCACGATCGTTTACCTTGATCACGAGCAACGGGAGGAACTCAACCTCCTAAAAGTAATAAGAGTTGCGACCGACGAGGAAATCAAACGAAAAGAAATTCGATATGCACCCACCCGCGAGCAAGTCATCGCCCTGGACGGCGAGCGGTGGCTCTTCGAAAAGAGCCTGAAACGTCGGATCAAATCTGCGAGGCGGAAATCACAGAAAGCTCAATTGTTGCGGCAGCTAATTGAAGAAAAAAGACAGCTCGACACTGGCACGCGCCGCCTTATTTATGTAAAGCCGGAACCATCAAGCATGACGGCTACACAGTTCTATGAGCATGAGACAAAGGAATCGCTGAAACTCCGCGAATTTTCGGACAAGAATTTGGCGTTAGAGGCAGGAATTGCGTCTCTCGCACAAGTAGTCATGGGAGCGGCTGAGGTGAAATTTAAAGAGGACGCTGGCCCGCTGAGGGAGTGTCTTTTATTTGCCTGGTCGGACCTCCGTTCCCCGGATGACGGGGTTCCTTTTCGAGCACAGCGATGGCTGGACAAAATTGCGTGCCAAATGCTCTATGATGAGTTGGAAGAGAGTCGATGGAAACTTACGAAACAGTGGTTCGCTAATAATGTGTTCAATGCCCTCCTGACACTGATTGGCGGCATAGCACTTGCTGCTGTCTGTTATTATTTAGGCATCAAGAAATGATTGTATTGCACTGAGTGAAAGGCACGCCTTAGTTCACCACCGCCCCGCCACGTGCGGCTGGATGTGCTTCTCGTACACCGCCCGGGCCGCGGACATCTGCTCGCTCGTCAGGGGCGGGAGGTCGGACGCCGCGACGTTGGCGGTGGCCTGCTCGGGGTTCTTCGCGCCGGGGATGGCGCAGGTGACCGCGTCGTGCATCAAAATCCACCGCAGGGCGAACTGCGCGAGCGTCTGCCCCGGCGGGACGAGTTTTTTCAATTCGTCTACGGCAGCAAAGGCGTCGTCCAGGTGCGCGCCCAGGCCGCTGAAGGTTTCGCCGGCGTCGAAGGCTTCGCCCAGCTTATTGAAGTTGCGGTGGTCATCCGCGGCGTACTTCGTCTCGGGCTTGAGCTTGCCGGTGAGCAAGCCGCTGGCGAGCGGCACGCGGGCGAGGATGCCGACGTTCGCCTTCTTCGCGGCGGCGAAAAATTCGTCGGCCGGCTTTTGGCGGAAGAGATTGAAGATGATCTGCACCGTGCAGACGTTGTCATAGGTGATCGCCTGCATCGCTTCGGCCACCGTCTCCACGCTCACGCCCCAGTGGCGGACCTTCCCCTTCTGCTGGATGTCGCGCAGGCCGTCGAACAGTTCGCCGTTGCCGTACACCGGCGTCGGCGGGCAGTGCAATTGGACGAGATCGAGCGCGTCGACTTGCAGATTCGTCAGCGAGCGATCGATGAAGGCTTCGATATTCTTCGCGGTGTATCCCTCGGCCACATGCGGATTCAGCCGGCGGCCGGCTTTGGTGGCCACCTTAATTCGGCCGGGGTGCTCTTTCAGGACCTGCGCGATGAGCTTCTCCGAGCGCCCGTCGCCGTACACGTCGGCGGTGTCGATGAAATTTCCGCCGAGGTCGACGAACTTCCGCAAGGCCGCCAGCGAAGTGTCGTCACTGACATCGCCCCACGATCCGCCGATCGCCCAGGCGCCGAAAGAAATCGTGGAAACGCGAAACCCAGTCTTGCCCAGCGTGCGGTAGTTCATGCCCACACTGTAGCGCGCCGCCGGCCCGGTTCAATCGACGCGATGGCTGCCGTAAATGAACCGGGGCACGCGCCGGGCTTCATGCGCCGCGATCAGCGGGCGGCCGTTCATCACAACGTCGGGCAGTTGACGCAGTTGAAACGCCAGATTCCACGCCGTGGCCGCGTAAAAGGGCGTGATCGGCAACCCGCCTGCGTGCAGCAGGTCGGCCGTCCACTGGTTGCAGGTGTGAAGCACGCTGTAATGATCGGTGCTTTCGTAGAACCGGCTCGCCTCCGCGTAGGGGCCGGGCCCCGCATCGATCAACCCACCGTCGCGGCGGGCAAACGAGCGGTCCATCACGCCCACCAGCCTGCCAAACCCCGGCTGCCGCAGGTGGATGCGATAGATGTCCACATCGTCACCAAACACCTCTTCCGGCAGGCACGAGAAGCCGAACACCAGCACCACACTCCCGCGGCTGGCGCACAGCGCCCGAACGATGATCCCGGCCGACGGATGCGCATTGCGGAAGAACTCCCCATCGCCCCATCCGACGCCGATATATCGGCACTC
>JBQCCH010000692.1:0-8699 GCA_051962375.1 Tepidisphaeraceae bacterium | reverse complement strand
CTTAGATCTGCCGAGCACGGAACCAGGGCCGACGTGGAAGACGCCCTGAGTTCGGAGGATATCGCCGAAATCGACCCGGGTCTTGCTAAAAATTTCAAACTCGAGGCCGCGATCCCAGCCACCGCGTCACCCTGCCGGCCTTCAGGCGGCGGTTGCGCTGACGTTCATGAGCAGTTCAATGCCCGCCACCACGAAGCCGCCTTCACAGGCTTCCTCGTTCTGCAGCCAGACGACCCGGGCCGTGATGACGCTGCGGCGATTCGCCAAAGAGCATCCGAACGCGTTGAGCCCCACATGCACATTCAGCAATCGGCCCACGCGGAGCCGGCAGTCGGGCGCCAGACGCAGCCGCATACCCGTCGAGCTGATGTCGAGGGTGACCCCATCGAACGATCGTCCCGCGTACGGTTCGCTGATGCGGACTTCCCGCTCTTGAGGCAATCGCATGTCGCGACGCCGGTCGAGTTGCAAAGTCGCTTCCTGCTCGCCGTCGAATTCGCGGATCAAAGTCATAACCCAAGCTCCCACAGATGCCGATCAACCGTCATACTTCCGTCATAGTGTTATCGGGCGGTTGCCTAAAAAAACTTTCATGTTTGCGCCCTGTTCGTTGGGGATACTCCGCTTGCAAGTTGGATGATGTGGCGGTGTGATGCTGGCTGCAGGAGCTACATCCATGAAACAACTGTTGAGCGTGACTGTAATTGGGGCCTTATTTCTGTGCGGCTGCGTTAGCAAGCCGAAGCCCGACATGATGAGCAGTTCGCCCACGGCGGACCAGGTTCAGCAGATTCGCGAATCCTTCAAAACCAGCTTCCCCGCCGCCAAGGTGGGAACGGTGACCGCGGTCCTGGATAACGAGCCGTATGCAATGGTCGGCAACATCGACACGGGTGATTTGCGCAATGGGCAAATTGTCTCGTTCCTGGACGCCACCCAACAGGTGATCGCCAACGGCCAGATCGTGAAAGTGGAAGATTCGTCGGTGGCGGTTCAGTTCGATGCGGGCGTGCGTCGCCCGCAAGTGGGTGATGTGGCGGTCAAATTCTGATGCTGCCGCTCGTCTTGGCATCGCGGTCGCCGCAGCGCGTGAACTTGCTCCGTGAAGCGGGCATCCGTTTCACCTGCGACCCGGCGGACATTGATGAGAACATCTACCCGGAAGCCGCGTCGGCGGTTGACGTGGCCAGGCACCTGGCGCTCGCCAAGTCGCGCGCGACGGCCGCTCGGCATCCTTCGGCCTTCACGCTGGGCGCCGACACCGTGGTTGCCCTGGGCGATACCCTGCTGGGCAAGCCCGCCGATGCCGACCACGCCCGGCGAATGCTCGGCGACCTTTCCGGGACGACCCACGTCGTCATCACCGGCATCGCGATCGTTTGCCCGCAGCAATCGATTGAGAGCGTCGAGCATGAGATTTCGAGCGTGCAGATGCGAAAGCTCAGCGACGCCGAGATCGAAGCCTACGTCGCCAGCCGTCAATGGGAGGGCAAAGCCGGCGGGTACGGCATTCAGGATCAAGACCCGTTTGTCACCTGTTTGACCGGCTCTCGCAGCAACATCATCGGGCTGCCGATCGAGCGGACGGTTGATTTGCTGCAAAGGGTGGGCTTCAATCGGTGATGCCTTCAATTCCCGCTGTTTTTTCGCTGCTCTGTGCGATCGCGGGCTGGTATTACGTCTGGCATGCGTCGGCGGCGTCGCGGCTGTCGGCTTTTGAATCGGCCCGCGACAATTCGCTTCGCATTCGCCTGCGTCGATGGGGTGGCGTGGGGATGGTGCTGCTGGCGGCCGCCTTTTATGTGGGGTACACCGTTGCCGATCGCCATGGCAATCCGATCGCCGTCCTGCTTTGCCTCGGCAGCGTGATGGTGCTGTTGCCGTTTGTTTTGTTCCTGGCATGGGTGGATATGCGGCTGACTCGGAAGATGAAAGACTCGCTGAAGGATCGCCATCAATGAACGCTCTTCGCTCGCGCGCGGTCGCCCTTCTTTTAGTTGCCACGGCAGGTTGCGATGGGCGGTCGGCCTCGGCGCCCGCTTCGGCACCCGACACCGGCCCGAAGCCGCAGTCGCTTCCCACCATTTCCATGCCGATCAACGAGAAGCACTTTGAACTGCAGGTGGCCGATAATGATGCCACGCGCGAGACTGGCCTGATGTATGTCCGTCAGATGCCGGCAGACCGCGGGATGATTTTTGTCTTCCCGGCGGAGCGTCCGCTGGCGTTCTGGATGAAAAACACGCCGATCGACCTGGACATTATTTTCGCCGACCACACGGGGAAAGTCGTCTCCGTCAAGACGATGCGTGCGTACGACACCAGCGATGTCCCTTCCGACGCACCGGCGACGTATGCCATCGAGCTCAATGCCGGCGCGGCGGCCGCAGCGCGGGTGACCGTAGGGCAAATGCTGAATATTCCGCCTGAGCTGGCGGAACGGGCCCGATAATCCTCGCAATTCCCGACTGGCGACAAAGAATTTTCTAAACACGCGACCGCCAACATTCGAAATTGTCGGGGAGACGTATGTTTCAGACCCGCAACGGATGTGAGCTTATGCAAGTCGCAGCACAGCCAAAAGCCTCTTTTTCGGTCGATCCTCCGGCCCTGCCGACGGATGGACTTTACGACAGCGATAGCCTCGCGTGCATCGTCCCGCAGGCCGAGCGATCCGTCTCGGAGGCGGTCGAGCAACTGCAGGAGAAGATCAAGCACCTGAGCTTTGAATTGAACCTGCTGCGCCGCCGTGACGAGACGGTACACGGCATGATGCAAAAGCTCGACGAAGAGCAGCGATTGGCGGCGCGGTTGCAGCGCGATTTTCTGCCCAAGGCGCTGCCGCAACTGGGGCAAGTCTATTTTCAGACGCTTTACCGCCCCGCCGGCTATGTGAGCGGCGATTTGTATGACGTCCTGCGGCTGGACGAATCGCACATCGGCTATTACGTCGCCGACGCGGTCGGCCATGGGATGCCGGCGGCGCTGCTGACGATGTTCATGAAAAATGCCCTGGTCACCAAGGAAATCAGCAACGGCACCTATCGGCTGCTGGAGCCCGCCCAGACGATGGCGCGGCTGAACAACTCGTTGTGCGCCCAGAACCTGTCGCACGCCACCTTCGCAACGGCCGCCTACGGGACGATCGACACGCGGACTCTGCAGCTCAATTTCTCGACGGGCGGCCATCCCAATCCTGTCCTGATCCGCAACGGCGAGTTGATCGAACTGAAAAACGACGGGGCACTGCTCGGCATCTTTCCGGACGAGACCTTCCACAACTGCCAGGTGCAACTCACGCGCGGCGACCGCGTGTTTTTCTACACCGACGGGATCGAGGTGGCATTCACCGATGGGGATGTCGCCGACACCGAACGCTGGCGAGCCGAGCTGGTCCGCTATGCCGGGCGACCGTTGAGTGAGTCGTTCGACTGCATCACACAACAACTCGATGGCGAAGGGGGAAGCCTGCTTCCGAAAGACGACCTGACGATCATCGCCATCGAAGTTCGGTGAGGACGCCCTTCAATGGAACAACGCGTTGGGAGGCAGAACGGAATGGTTCTGCCTCCCAAAGCGTTGACGGCGTCATGTTGCCGGTGCGACTTTATTTGGCGTGAGCTTCATCCCATGCCCGGCGCAGCGTATGTGCCACGCGAATGACGGCCCAGGCTTGTTGGCGAGCCTTCATCTGCAGCACGGTTTCCTGCTTTCCGGTGACATTCGAAGAAAAGCGGAAGAACTTTTCGGTATCCACGCCCTTCACGCGGCCAATGGGATGGTCGGGCGTCCCCTTCTCGCCCGACGCCGCCATCGCGGCCAGCCCGATCAACGGAATCTGACGATATCCCTCAATGCCCACCTGCAACGTCGCCATCCAAAGGTCGGGCGTGGTGACGGGATCTTTCATCGTGGCCAGATCCTTCGTGAATTCCGTCCAATAGTCGGCGCGGAGCTGGGGCAACTCCTGCTTTTCATCGTCGGCCATGCGGTATTCCATCTCCGCGTGGACGTTTGGCGCGGTGCGACGGTCGGCAAAGTAGCTGGCGCACTTGTAATCCTGCGTGTTGTGCAGGGGCTGCGTGTTGTCTTCCTTGTAGTGCGCGAGAAATGCCGCCCACTTCAAGGCATTCATTTCATCGCCGGGATTCGACACGGAGGGTTCCATTTTGCCCTGCTTAAAGCAGGTTACGAGGTTGTTGTAGGAATACTCGATGGCGAACGGCAACACGCCCGACTCGCGATACCGCGGGTCGTGCGGATCGCGCGGCGCCTGCGTGATGTCGGGCTTGTTCGACTAATCATGCTTGTAGACGTGCCGATCGATGTCCTTGTTCAGGTACTCCATATCGATGAAGTGGTTCATCTGCTCGGGCACGTTGCACGGGGGTACGCCGGTCTTGTGGTCGCCCGACCGTACGTCCGGTTGGATCACCCAGAACGAGAAGCCTTTCAGATCATTCCGAGCGGCGCCGACATGCTCGTGCAGGAAGTAGTTCCGCTCCTGCTCCGCATTCCCTAAATCAGGCGTGTTTTTGATGAGCCAGGACTTCAGCCCCGCAGGCGTGGTGGGATCCGCCAGCAATTTTTCGATCGCCAGCCGAGTGAGCTGGATATGTTCCTTCGAACCCCAGGCATTCGCCCGGGAACAAACGACCGCAACAACAAGACATCCGATCAAACCTTTGAAAAAGCGCATAAGCAAGCAAGCTAGCAAAATCGGGGCGCGAATGTATTAAAATTTCACGAATGCCGATTTTCGGCGCCCACTGCAGGATGAATCGCCGCTGACGCATGGCCGATTGATTGATTTACGTGCATTCGTCGCGGTCGATGGTTAATTCGCGGGCACCGAAAGCGTCCGGCGACAACCCACCGCGCGTTGTGCCACGAATTGGATATACTTTTGGCAAACGCGATGCTACGCAATGCCACGCTTCAAGACGTCCCGCGAATCCAGGAGATCATCAACGCCCATGCCGGGCTGGGAAAGATGCTCTTCAAAAACTACGCGCAGATTTATGAAAGCCTTCGGGACTTCGTGGTGTGCGAAGTGGACGGAGACGTCGTCGGCTGCGCGGCGGTGGCGATCATCTGGGCGGATTTGGCCGAGGTGCGTTCGCTGGCCGTTGACGGCCATTACATCGGACGGGGCATTGGTCGACAGTTGGTTGAATGGTGCGTGCAGGAGTGCCGCCGGCTGGGCATCCGCAAGCTAATGTCGCTGACGTACGAGCAACGCTTTTTCGAAAAGCTCGGCTTCACCGTCGTCGAGAAGGAAACGCTCCCGCTGAAAGTCTGGAGCGACTGCGTGCGGTGCCCGAAAAATCTGAATTGCGATGAGATTGCGATGGTGCGCGAGCTGCTCGACGTGCCGATCATCGAGTCGCCGCAAGCCATCCCCACGCCCCGCGGCGTAAGCATCCCGGTCCTTCCGGATGACGACTGATCGCCGCGACTGCCCCGCCGGGACAAAAGCCGCGGCCGGCCTTAGGTGGTGAGGTCGAGGATGACATTCGTTTTCCCAAAGCGGATTGTCGCGGATGCGCCCGCCTTCAGTTCGACGGTTGGCGGCTGCTCCCAGGCGGCCTTCGATCCGGGGGCAGCACCGAGCGCCATCGTTGCCAACCAGTGCGTGCCGGCGTCGAAGGTTCCCACCACGATCGGCGCCTGCACCAGGCTGTGGCCAAGCGAGGAATTCGGCTCGATCGCGTTCAGCGACGCTTTGCGATTTGCCGACGCATCGATCAATCCGGAGACGCCCGCGTCCGTGCCGCGCAGGCACACCGCGTGGTCCTGCTTCGCGATCACCTGCGGATCCGGCGCGGCAAAACCGCCCTCCGCCACCTGGATGGTTCGATCCGTCTTCACGCGATGCACTCGCACATGCCACGCGCCACCGGGCACGATCCAGGTGCGGACATCGACGCCCGGGACGTAATTCCAATCCGACACCACATGATCCGCTTCGACGCGGGCATTCGTCGTCAACCCGCGGTTTTGCCAGAACGCGCCAGGGGCCGGCGTGGAGCCTTCGATGATGCTCAACGTGTTGTCCGAACCGACGCCCGGCAGCCATTCGTGGTTGGCGCCGACACAGGGCGCGAAGAAGGACGAGTAGGCGAATTTCGCGTATTTCGCATCGCGATGACGCAGCGCCCACGCGCCATACCATTGCCCCGCGCTGTGAGCGATGACGTGGCCGGAATCCGGATCGCGGTCGGTGATGAACGCAGGCTTCGGTTGCACGCGGCGGGGTGACGCGTCCGGCAGCGGTTCTTCAGCGGCCGTCCAGAAGGCATCGTCGGCCGGCAGCATCAGCGGTGCGAAGGCTTTGAACGCCCAGTACGGCGAGCCCATGGCGTTGTACGGCTCCAGCATGTTCAAATTCGGATACGCGTAGCCCAGCGACAGTATTCCATCCGGATACAGAATCGGCTGCTTCCACCACCAACGGATGTTCCGCAGCAGCATCCCTTTGTTCTGGCCCGGCGTGAATCCGGGAACACCCGCCAGCGCACAGCCGCCCCAGAAACCGGCGACGGCAAATCGATACGTCAGGCTCCGTCCGAACGCGATCGACGATCCATCCGCGCCAAACCAGTAGACGAAATCCTTCGCAAACGTCGTCGCCCGCGATTTCCACTCCTCCACCCGTTTCAGCACCGGCCCCGCCCCGGCCAGGTGCGACAGCAGCAGACTGTAGAAGTGGAACGCCATCGCGATGTAGTAGTCGCGCTGATTGTTCAGCCCATCGGCGTACCAGCCGTCCCCGATGTAGCAGGCGTCCAGAAGATCGATCGTCTTCTGCTCCCACGCATCCAGGTCGGCGGGCGCGCGGCCGATGTGCCGCAAGCCCAGTCCGACGAGCAGCCGGAAGAATTGCCAGTTGTTCGGAAACAAATCATGCGCGATCACGCCCTGCATCCAGGTGGCGAACCGATCCTTCTGCTCGGCCGACAGAGGCGTCCAGATTTTTTCCGGCACCAGCCGCAGCGCCACCCCGAATGCCGCCATCTCCACACTGCGTTGATCGAAATCTTCGACCGCGCCCCAATATTCCGGATGCGAGGGGTCGGTCCCATGGGCGATCGCATCCAGCACAAACGACCAGCCGCGGCTCTGGCCACCCCCTGCGGTGAAGGGGATCAGGCCCCACAGGTAGCGAGCGACCGTTTCCAGCCGCGTGATCGGCTCGCTGTACCGCGCACGGTACAACGTCAGGTCAGGGCCCGACGAATCCGACCGCCAATGTGTCAGCAGCGCCTCCTCCAACGAAAGGAAGGCATTCTGCAGATCGGTTCGGGTCTTCAGCGGGTTTAAGACAGGGGTTCGCATGGCCAATCGTTTCGGTTCAAATTCCTCGCGTCACGCCAAGACAGGATCGACGGGATTCTCACGTGTACTGGACTTGCCCGACCGTTGCAACGGACCGGCCGACCTGAAATGTGTTAAGGATGCGCGGACCGCCCGTCAGTTCCAAAGACCGGCTATGATCTCGCTTGTGTACGCCATCTCCGCGATCGTTCTGAAGATCCTGTACCTGGCCCTGCCCGCGCTGTCCGCGTATGCCCTCGTCTGGAGCGAGAATCGCGATCTTCGGCGACAGGTCGCCAGCGCCTGGATCAGCGGCACCCTGCTGGGCAGCGTGATTTTAGTCGCCTTCACGTTTGCGATCGGCGGCTCGATCGCCTGGCAGCAGGTGGTGCTGACGCTCTATCTTGGCATCAGCCTGATGCTGCTGCTGAAGGGCGTCGATTTTCTGCTCCGCGCGATCTTGATTCGCTGGGCGCGACGCGTGCACCCGGGCATGGGCCGGCTGATGCTGGCGCGTGTCGTGCGGCTGGGGATCTTCGTCTGCTTCGCGCTCCCGTGGGTGATGGCCGCCCTCATGGTGTATCGCCCGCGCGTGATTCCTGCTGAAACGCCCGACAGCGTGATGCACGTTTCTTACGCCAACGTGCACTTCAAGGCGAAAGACGGCACACGCATCGACGGCTGGTGGATTCCGCCCGATCATGCCTCGAACACCACGGTCCTGCTGTGCCACGGCCTCGGCAGTAATAAGGCCGGGTTCTTTGCGATGATGGACAAGCTCCACGCCAAGGGCATCGGCATTTTGTCGATCGACTTCCGTGCCCACGGCGAGAGCGGCGGCCAGATCTCCACATTCGGCGCGAAGGAAACGTTCGACGTGCTCGGCGCGGTCGACTGGCTCAAAGATCGCCACCCCCGACAAGCGCAGCGTGTCATCGGCGTCGGCGCAAGCATGGGAGCGGCCGCCCTGCTGCAGGCGGCGGCGGATGACTCTCGGCTGGATGGCGTTGTTGCTCTTGGCGCTTTCGATACCCTTCCTCATGAGGTCCAGGCGGCCGCCTTCAATCGGTTGTTTCCGCCGATCGGTTGGCTGGTCCGCGCGTTCGGGCTGCAGATCGCAAGCCTGCATGCCGGGGTCAACCTGAACGATGTTCGCCCGGTCGATGCAATCACCCGGCTCTGGCCGCGCCCCGTGTTGGTGATTCATGGGACCGAAGATGAAATCGTCCCCTTCGCGCTCGGCCGGCAGCTTTACAATGCTGCGTCGCTGCCTTGCGAATCCATGTGGGTGCAGGGGGCGACGCACAACAACGTGCTGGAGAACCCAGAGGTCATCCAGCGCATCATCGAATTCGTCCGATCGGCGCAACCGCTGCCGGTCG
>JBQCCH010000691.1:0-4337 GCA_051962375.1 Tepidisphaeraceae bacterium | reverse complement strand
CAGCGCCATGCCGACAAGTCCCAGTGCGGCCGTCGGCTCAGGCACGGCCGCGACCGAGAACGATGAGGACGCAATCGGCTGATAGTCCGGGCTGACCGATCCGGCCGCGTCGAGGTTATAGATGCTGTTATACGTCACCGTGAAATTCGGCGACCCGTACGGCGTGATTGAGAACGCCGACGCCGCATTGCCCTCGGCAATCTGCACGTAGCCGAGCAGCACGCTGTCACCGACCGTCGGCAGCACGCCGTACGTTCGCGCGTTGTTGATCCCCAAGACGAAGGACGCCTGCGTCGCCGCGGACGCGGTTGCGGGGGTTGCGACGGTGTACGATGCATCAAAACCAGCACCGGGCACGCTGTTCGGAGTCGCCAGGCTGATCGTCGCGTCGCCGCTCGTGCGTGTGACCTTCAGGCCCGCATCGGAGATGCCCATTTCGCCGGACGTGGATGTTCCAAAGAATCCGGTGCCCACGGTCTGGGTGAGGTAAAGCGGGATCTGCACGGAATTGCCGACGGCCACGGGTGTCCCGGCCTGCAGTTGCAGCGCCACCGCCGCGTGAACGGAATTCGCCCAGCCCAGCAATGCTAGGCCGGTCAGAGCCGCTGTGATGTTGGAAATGTGCTTCATGGGGTTGGTGCTCATGAGAATGAACCGTAGTGAGAACTAGATGGTGATGCCGTACCGTTTGCGAAACTGGGCCTGATCGATGGTGGTGATCACGCCGTCGCCGTCGTAATCAAAGGCCGGATTAAAGTTGGCCTGGCCGGCGCTTGCGCCGTACGTCTTGCGGAGCCACGCCTGATCAACGCTTGTCACCGCGCGATCGCCGTCGATATCGCCGAACAAGCGATAGAAATTAAATGTCGTGTCACTCGGCAGAGAAATCCCAAAATCGTTCGTGATCGCCGCACCGCTGAGGACAAGCGTATACGCGCCATCCGTCAGCGAATGGTTGATGATGCCGGCCCCATTGAAGGTGATAAGGTATTGCGTGTCTGATGAGTCGACCTGAACAGCGCTAGCGCTGATGGGCGTGGTCCCATTGAGCAACACGCTGATCGAACCGGCGCCGAGCGTCACCGGCTGGGAAAATTGAATGCTGAGCGAATCGACCATCGAACGCTGGCCGGCGCCGTCGTTCACGACCACGGAAGTCACGGCCGGCGCGCTTGCGATGGAATAAAATTCGACCTCAGCCACGTTCCCGTAAGAATTCGTCGGTCCCACATAACGCACGTAGCGGTAGGCCTGATTGCCCGCGACCGGCAAGCTGGTGTAGCCGCTGGCCGCCGGCGTTGCGGTGATCGCAGCCAACGTGACGGCGTCGCTGAAATCGGCCGAATTCGCGCCCTGGAAGAGACCGCCCACCATCCGCGACGCATAACCGCTGCGGGGCGCGAAGCGGCCCGACGTAATGACGGTCGGGGCTCCCAGATCTGCCCCGACCCATGCGCCGCTCGCCTGGCTGGAATCGAAAAACGTTGCGGGATTTCCGTCGAGTGCGGCATTCTTGGTCGTTGCGGCGTTATTGACTAATGAGCCTGCCGTGCCGAGCAGGGCGGTGGGTGTTACGTCAGCGATTTTGTCAAACTCAACCTCGGCGACGTTGCAGTAGCCGCCATTCGGCGACAAATAGCGCACGTACCGAAACGCCTGCGAACTGCCTGAGACAAGGGACGTATACGTGTTTGCGACGGGCGTCGACGCCACCATCGCCAACGTGACCGCGTCGCTGAAGTCGGCAGTATTCGCGCCTTGGAAGACGCCGTTCAACATGCGGCTCTCGTAGCCGCTGCGGGGGGCGAAGCGGATGTCGGAGATCACCGTCGGCACGCCCAGATCAAGGCCGACCCAAGCCCCGTTCGGCTGGGCGGCATCGAAGAACGTGGCCAGATTGCCATCAAGCGCGGCGGTTTTTGTGGTGGCCGAGTTGTTTCCGTTGGAGCCGGTCGTTCCGATTACGGTTCCGGACACGGCGGCGGCGGCAGGGGTGCCGGTTCCTTCGACGGAGTTGCGGCTTTCCCCACCGGCGGCGTCGTTGGCCGTCACCACATAAAAGTAGGGCCGCCACGTATCCAGGCCGGTATCCAGGTAATCCGTTCCCGTGACCGTTGCGACCGCTGTGTAGGGTCCCGTCGAGGTAAAGGAGCGTTTGATGGTGTAGCTCACCGCCCCCGCGGTCGCCGACCAACTTAACGCCAGTCGCCCGCGTCCGGCTTGCGTAACGATCAGACTCGCCGGCCGCGCCACGCAGGTCGCGCTCACTGCCGACGACGCACTGCTGCTGCCGGCGGCATTTGATGCGGTGACGATGTAACTGTAAGTCGTTCCGCTGGCGGCCAGCGTGTCGATGAATGTCGTATCGGTGATGCCCGAAGCAACCGTGGTGTACGGGCCGCCAATCGTTGTCGCCCGCTGCAGCGTGTAGCCCGTCGCTCCGGGAATGCTGTTCCACGAGAGGGCGATGCCCGCAGGCGTGGACGCCCCGCTAAGGGTGCCGGGCGCTGCCGGCGGCGCCGACGCCTTGTTTTTTCCGTAAAATTCCACCTCGGCCACATTGCAGTAGCCATTCGTCGGACCGAGATAACGCACATATCGGTAGCCCGACGTATTACTGACGTTCGCCGACGTCATCACGCCTGCCGCTGGCGCGCTGGTAATCGTGTACAGCGTGGCGACGCCGCTGGCGAAGGTCGGATCGTTCGACGCCTGAAATTTGCCTCCGACCGTGCGGGATTCAAATCCCAGCCGGGCGGTGTATCGAATCTGGGTGATGGTGTCGGTGACGCCCGCGCCAAAATCCAGGCCGGCCCAATCGCCGGTGGCGTTGGCGGCGTCGTAGTAGTTGCGAATGGAGCCATCGAATACCGTCTGGATGCCAGCGCCAGTGTTATTGAAGGAGCCGGCGGAACCGATCGTCGTGCCGAGCAATCGTGAATTGCTGCCGGCCGCGACCGGGTCGCTGTTGGCCGATTCGCCCGAGCGCGCGATCGCTGAGACGGCGTAGTAGTAAGTCGCGCCGGCGGGGATCCCGTAATCGGTGAATGTCGTTGAGCCGGCGACAACCTGACCAACGGTGACGAACGGACCGGTGGCGGAAGTCGCCCGTTTGATATTGTAGCTGGTGGCGCCCGTCGTGCCCCACCACGAGAGCACCGCCTTGGAGCCATACACGGTAGCAGTGAGCGAACTGGGTTTGGCGCCCGTGGCAATGGGGTCGAGCGTGTCGGTCAGCGTGTCGAATCCCAATTGATCGAAGCCGCCGCTCGTCGTGCCGTAATTGCCCCCGCCGCCATCGGGTCGCAGCGTCGCCGCATACTCGGCCGTGTAAGGCGCGGCAATGCCCGCGATGTTGGCGTAATGGTTGTAGATCGTTTCAAAGCCGGCCCGAAGCGTGCCACGCGAGGCCGACGAAATTACCGGCTGCACCACGTCGCTATTCGCGTAAGTGACGTAAGGCACGTCGTTATTCAGGTTGTACTTCGCGACATACTCGGTGGCCGCCAGGATCGCATTGTCGTTGTAGCTATAAAGGTCTTCGCCCTGGTTCCAGGCGATCTGCGCGATCGCCGCCAGCAGGGGGATGCCAAGCGTGTTGTGTCCCTGATCCCGCCCGCTCTCCTGCCATTGCCCCAGTTTGCCGGGGTGAAGGAAAACCAGCCCATTATTGATGTTTCCGTTGCCTACGCCCGACTTGAAGTAATTGACCGCGTCGTTGTAGGTGGCCGCGCTGTCGGTCAAGACGCCGATGGCCATCTTCGCGGCGATGTTGCACAAGTCCCAATTGGCCCAGTAGTGATCGGAGGCCGCGCCCCAATGGGTAGAAAGAAACTGGTTGGTTGTTGCGAGAAACGCGTTCGTCATCATCGACTTGAACTGCGTAAAATCCGCCGCCGCCCAGCCGGTGTAATTCCGCATCATTTCGCCGGCAATGGCGAACTGGTAGCCGTACAAGCCACTGGCGAGCGCGCTGTTCGAGTCGCCCGTGACTTGCGTGCAGGTGGAGCCCCAGGCATTCAAGATCTGGATGGCTTTGTCGGCGTAACGTGTGTCGCCGGTGATCTTCCATCGCAGCGCGGTCTGATAGGCGGCGGCCGCATCGTTGTAAGCACGCGAATAATTCTCCGGCCCAAGGGACGTGGTCCCCCGAATCAGGATCTGGACTGGATGCGGCGTATACGTCAGTTGGGCGTGCGAATTGGCGATCAGCACGTTCCAGTCATCGATCCAGGGGTGAAGGCCCTCATTGATCTTCTCTGCGATTCGGGCGTAGTCGGCATCGGTATTGAGCAGGCCGGTGTGCAACAGCGACGTAACGTCGGCGGTGGCGGCCG
>JBQCCH010000690.1:0-10826 GCA_051962375.1 Tepidisphaeraceae bacterium | reverse complement strand
GGGCTTTCCCGCGGCGACGAATGCGGCATGCGCTGCCGATCCTGCTCCAGCTCCACGTATTCCAATGCCGTATCGATCCCCTCAGAAACCCGCCCCGTCTCCGGCTTGTGCGGGTGGGGCGCGACGAACGGCGGGGCATGATCGAAATACCCGTCGTTCTCGTCATAGGTCAGGATGAAGATCGTCTTTTTCCAGACCTCCGGATTCTGCGTCAGGATGTTCATCGCCTCTGCGATGTACCAGGCGCCGTACCAGGCCGATTGCGGGTGATCGGAAAATCGCTCGGGCGCGACCAGCCAGGAGACCGTCGGGAGCTGGCCGCTCTGGACGTCTTTGCGGAATTGGTGAAACAGGTCCCCCTTCGGAACACGAAGCGTGTGCTGCGCGTCACCATCGGTGTAACTCAGCTCCGCCAGGGTGCGATAGTCGGGATCGCCGTCGTTGATGCAAAAGGCTTTTTCGTGCAGTCGCCGGTCGCGGGGCGAGAGTTTTTCGAACGCGTCCGCGTTGTATTGCCGCCGTTCCTGAACGGCCCGCGACAGCGCGCGTTCGGTCTTCTCCAACGTTGCCGTCAGCGTCGCGCGATCTTTTGCCGATAGATCAGGCCGGGCCAGTTGTTGCTTCAATTGGGCGATTGCCGCCGGCAACTCGTCGACTTGGCGGCGGATAAAATCGCGATGCGTTTTCGACAGCCGCACGTTGTATTGCGAGAAATACTCGATCGGATTGTCGCCGAAATTACTCAGCCACGGGTCTTCTTCGGCCGTCAGGCCCGAATCCACGCCCAACTCGTTCTGATAAATCTTCCACGAAACGCCATGATCCTCCAGCCGCTCGGGGAAAGTCGTCCACCGCACGGGATGATCGAAGTCGGCGTCTTCGTTAACGACGTTGGCCTGCGCCCGAACCGATTGCTCCGCGCGCAGCGTCCCCGTCCACAGGTGCAGCCGATTGGGCGTCGTGCCCGTGAGCGACGAACAAAAATGCTGGTCGCACACCGTAAACGCGTCGGCCAACTCGTAATAAAAGGGAATGTCGTCCCGCGTGTAGTGCCCCAGCGTGAGGGGCATCGGGGCGTAGGCTTTTGCGTTGGATCGCTTCGCCGGCAGCCATCGGTCGTACAGGCCGTCGTTGCGGGCATCCACCTGCGATTGCCAATGGTGCGGAAGGGCGCCCATCCAGGTGGCGCGCGTATCGTTGATGTTCAGCCGGAACGGGATGAAGGTCTGGCCCGCCTTGTCCGATTGCGCCCAGACCGGATTGCCGTTCGGCAGATGAATCGCCCGCGGGTCGTTGTACCCTCGCACGCCACGCAGTGACCCAAAACAATGGTCGAACGACCGATTCTCCTGCATCAGGATGACGACATGCTCGGCATCCAGAAAGCTGCTGCCCGCCTCCGGCTCGATCGCCAGCGCCCGCTGCACCGACGACCCCAGCACGCTCCACAATCCCACCGTCCCCGACAACAATGCGGCATGTTTGATGAAATCTCGCCGGCTCGGCAGCGCGGGGGAAGGGGCCTCAACGGCGGCGCGATTCTGCTTCACAGCATCTCTCCTTGTTTCACCCCGCCCCAGGAAGCGTCACTTCGAAATCCCCAATCTCCAACCAGCATTTCAGCGAGCTGGAACTAAATTGCAAGCGACGTTTAAAAAATGCCCGCCCCGATCGTTTATTCGGCAATGAGGCCGCTTCAGGCTTTGGTCAATTGGTTGATCGTGGCGCGAAAATCTTTCGGCGGCTCGGCTTCGAGGGTGAGCGGCGTGCCGTTCGGATGCGTCAGCGACAGCCGATGCGCGTGCAGCGTCAGCCGGGTGATCAGCGGGCGCTCGTCTTGCCCGCGGGTGGGGCGGTAATCCCGCTTGTGTTCACTTAAGAAAATCGGGCTCGGGCTGCCATACAGCGGGTCGATCGCCAAGGGATATCCCAGGTGGGCCGCATGCACGCGGATCTGGTGCGTCTTGCCGGTTTTCGGAAAAGCACGCAGCAGCGTGAACCGCCGCATCCGCCGCTCCACCCTGAATTCCGTCGTCGCCGGCCGCCCCTGCTTGCTGACGGCCATCCGCAATTTGTCGGTCGGGTGGGGGGCGAGCGGCGCCTTAACTTCGCATCGCTCGTCCGGCACCTTCCCCACGACCAACGCCAGGTATTCCTTCGTCACCGCATTGTTCTGAAACTGATGCGAGATCGCCCGCTGGGCGTCGACATGCTTGGCGAAAAGCATCACGCCGCTGGTGTCTTTGTCCAACCGGTGCACCACACGCAGCCGCGGGTCGGCCGTCCCTTTGCAGGGCAGATTCACCTGGGCGCTGAGCCGCTCCAGCACGCTGTCCGTTTCCCCACGCCCGGGAATCGCCGCCAGGCCGGCCGGTTTATTCACGGCGATCACGTCCGCGTCTTCGTACAGAATGGTCAGCGACGGCGTCTTGCTTCGAGAAGGATTTTTCATGACGGACAATCAGTGCAACGGCAGGGCGGTTTGATACTTGTTCAATTGCTCGCGCACCCGCGGCTGCGAGCCATTCAACGACAGGCTGAGCTTCATCCAGCGAACGCCGTCTTGCCGGCTCTTGTCATCGACAAACCCGCTCAACTCATATTCGCGGATCATCAGGTCGGCCTTCGCGTTGATGGCCGGCACATAACGCGGGTCTTCCAGAAGCACGCGATCCAGGACGGTGTTCGCCTTCTTGAATTCGCTGCCGCGGGTGTACGCCTCGGCCAGCTTGGTCTGCGTGAACGACGTTTTGCTGCGCTGGACGATCTGCTCCCACAGGTAAATCGCCTCGCCCACCTTCTCCTGCAGCAGCAGGTTGTTCGCCAGGTTCTGCATGATCGGCAGCGAACGGGTGTCGAGCTCGATCGCCTTGCGGTAAGCCGACTCGGCCAGCACATAGCTCTGGCGAGCATCGAGGGCGACGCCCAGGTTCGACCACGCGTTGGCGTTTTTCGGCTCGATCTGCGTGGCCCGATCCAGATACGTCACGGCGTTGTCGATGTCGCCCACCGCCAGGTAAACCGTCCCCAAATTTTCATTGCTGCGGAAATCCTTCGGCGACAGCTTCAGCCCGCTCAGATACGCCCGGGCCGCATCGACATAGCGAGCCAGGAACTGGTATGACAAGCCAAGGTAATATTGATTCGATTGCGTGTACGGATCGAGCCGCGTCAGCGCTTCGTACTGCTGGGCGGCCGACGCATAGTCGTTCCGCTGGCGATAAAGATCGCCCAGCAGGCTCCGCGCCATCGTCAGGTTCGGGTTCTTCGCCACCGCCGACTGCAGGCTGCGGATCGCGGCATCCTGGTCCCCGGCTTTGTACGACCGATAACCATTGATGTAATCCTGGGCGGCGGTCGTGCTTGTCGTCCCTGTCCCGGAGCTTGCGCATCCCCCGACCAGCGATAAAGCGAGCACTGCAGCCGATAGCGAAAGCCGATGACGTGGGTTCATGCGTTTTGTGAGAGTTAGAACGGGGCAACTATAAAAGACGACGCACGCCCCCGCAAACGGAAACCGAATTCCCCGTTGACCCCCTCGCCAGCGCGATCTAGGATCGTTCACACCCTAAAGGAAGCAAGCTTCCGGAGGTTCTGTTTGCGAACACTCGTTGCGATCCCGGTTTACAACGAACGAAAGTATGTCGCCGACGTTCTGCGTCGGGTGAGGTCGTATCACTCAGACATCCTCTGCGTGGACGATTGCAGCACCGACGGCACGGGCGAATTCCTGGCGACCCAACCCGACATTCACGTGGTCCGCCACGCCGTCAATCAAGGATACGGCCGCAGCATCATCGATGCGTTCGATTTTGCCGCCCAGCACGGGTACGACTGGGTCATCACCATGGATTGCGATGAGCAGCACGAGCCGGAGATGATCCCCGCCTTTCTCGCGGCCATCGAAGCGGGCGACGCCGACATCATCAGCGGATCGCGCTACACCGACCTCAACGCCAACGACGACCTCGCCCCCGGCGATCGGCGGGCGATTAACATGACCATCACCAGCGTGCTCAACGAATTGCTCGGCCTTTCGCTGACCGATTCGTTCTGCGGCTTCAAGGCGCATCGCGTCAGCGCGATGCAGAAGCTGAAGCTCGACGAAGCAGGGTACGCCTTCCCCCTGCAACTGTGGCCCCGCGCCTACGCGGCCGGGCTGCGGATCGTTGAACTTCCGGTCAAGCGCATCTACAACGACCCGAACCGAACCTTCGGCGGCAATCTGGACGACGCCAAGCGCCGCCTGGCGCACTACATGGATGTGCTGAAACAGGAATTGACCCGCATCGGCCACGAGCATGCGAACTGCCCGGACCATGTGACGCTTGACTCACCTTCTGTCTGTTGTGGCTGCTCATGAGTCGTTACGCCGATTGGAAAGCGCCCAAGACCGATACCGAACACCTGATCTGGCCCCAGCCCGGCCAAATCATTGCGGACGCACGCAAAAACCACGCGGCCCTGGCGTCGGCGGAATCGGTGCGCGTGCAGCGGGTGCCGCTGTCGCGATGGCGCCGTGAATTGCGGCAATCCCTCCACCACGGCGATGATCAACTCCTGATCGCCACCGGCCACCAGGTGGAGCTGTATCACCCCGGCGTCTGGGTCAAGAATGTCCTGCTCGACGCGGTCCGTCGATCGTCGGGCGCGACCTCGCTTCACATTGCCGTCGACACCGATTCGCCCAAGCACCTGCAGCTTCGCTGGCCCGGCGGGGCGGTCGATTTGTCGGACGACCTGCTGCTCAAAACCGGTGAATGGTCCGGACAAGTCGCGCCCCCGACGCCGGCGCATCTCAAGCGGATGATCGATCGCGTCAACACGGCCCGAAAAGAATGGCCCTTTGAGCCGACCATCGATCGATTCTTCCGCGCATTCGCCGACAAGGCCGCCACCGCCGCGGCACTCCCGGCCGCCTTGCTCGAATCGTGCCGCGACGTCGATCAATCGCTCGGCCTGCAGTACGACGCGATCATTCTTTCGCCGCTGCTTTCCACGCCCGCGTATCTCGCGTTCGTGCACCACCTGTGCGCCGACATCGTCCGCTTCAGCCAGATCTACAACACCGCGCTCGCCGATTACCGCGCCGAAGCGGGCATCAAATCCACCACGCGGCCGATCCCGGATCTGCTGCGGAATGAAGCGTCCATTGAAATCCCATTCTGGTTTGACGACTTGGCCACCGGCGATCGCTCCCGTGCCACGCTCACCCTTCACGACGGCCAATGGCATCTGCTCGCGACCTCGGCCGCTTTTAAATTCGATCCCTCCATCGACGGCGACGCCGCTGCCGCAGCCCTGAGCGCATTCCTGCAGAAAGAGCGCCTCCGCCTCTCGCCGCGGGCGCTTACGCTGACCATGTTCCTGCGATTGTTCCTCGTCGATCAATTCGTGCACGGCATCGGCGGGGGACGGTATGATCAGGTGACCGATCGCATCATCGAAACGTACTGGAACCTGCCCGCACCCACGTTCTGCGTCACCACGGCCACCCTGGTGTTCCCGGCTGCCCGGGAAATGCACCGCGAGTGCATTCCGTGCGTGGCCAGCGAGGGTCACAAGCTGCGGCACAGCCTCGTTCCCAAGACACGCTATCTGGAAGCGATCGCCGCCGCCCCGCGCAAGAGCGGCACGCGCCGCGCGCAGTTCGCGGCCATGCACCAGAGCCTCGCCGATGCCGCTGAATCCACCGGCAAACTGCGGCAGTGGCGGCAGAAGTATGAGGCCACCCTCGCCCAGGAAGCGCGGGACAAGGTGCTCTTCGATCGTGAGCTTTTTTACGCGATTCAGCCGCAGGATCGGCTCGACGGCATGATCGCTCGGTACCGGGCCGCCTTTGAATCTGCACCCGCATGAGGCTGGCCTTTTCGACGAACGCCTTCACCCGGTTCGGCCTTCACGACGCCGTGACCGCCATCGCCGACGCCGGCTTTACGGCCGTCGAAATCCTCGCCGATGCGCCCCACGCCTTCCCGCCGACGATGTCTGCGGCCGACCGCGCCCAATTGCGCCAGTTGCTCGATTCTCGATCGCTTGCCGTCAGCAATGTGAACGCGAATTGCACGTTCGCCTACTGGAAAGACGCTCCGCCCGAGCCCTATTTTGAGCCCAGCCTGATCAGCCCCAATCCCAAGCATCGCCAGGCACGATCAGAGCTGATCCTGCAAACCCTGGACTTCGCCCGTGAGATCGGCGCTCGCAACATCAGCATCACCAGCGGCAAGTGCCTCGGCGGCATGACGCCCGCGCTCGCGGCCGCTCAGTTTGCCGAAGAAATCCGGCCGATCCTCGACCGGGCCGATGCGCTGGGCGTGGAAGTGGGTATCGAACTGGAACCGGGGCTGCTGCTCGAGTTCGTGACCGAATTGCGCCACTGGATCGGCCGGCTGAATCACCCGCGCTTCGGCGCGAATCTGGACATCGGCCACAGCGTGGTCAACGGCGAGCGGATGGATGAAGCGATCCAAACCCTCGCCGGCCGCATCTGGAATTGCCACGTCGAAGACCTGCCCGGCCGAAAGCATTATCACCAGACGCCCGGCACCGGCACGCTCGATTGGCCGTTATTGGCCACGGCGCTTCGCGATATCGATTACCAGCGCTGCGTCACCGTCGAGCTCTACACGCAGACCGCCCATCCAGCAGTCGCCGCTCGCGCGAGCTTCGAGTTTCTCTCCCGCCACTTTTAAGGTCGCGCCAACCGCGTCAGAACCGGCTCCGTTCCAAATTGCGGGTTCGGCAGCGGTTCGATTCGATACAACACAAACCGGTGCTGCCCCGGCTCTTTTGCCCAGGAAAATTTCCAATTCGTCGGCGCTCGATGCGCGCCGATGTCGATGTCGGCGGTTGCGGTAAAGGTCACGTCATACCCGCCGGGCACGGCCTTGGTTTCGATCCCGCCGATGCCGATGTTCTTCACGCCCACCTGCTCCACAGTCTTTTCCGCACCGGCCGTCAATTGGTCTCGGCCGGCGTACATCGCGAAGCGGACCTGCGGGTCCAGCAGGGATTTAAACGTCTTCCAATCCCGCTGATCGACCGACATCACCAGCTCGCGCGTCTCGGCGATCACACGTTCCTGGTCGGTCTCGTAAAAATGCCCGATCAAGACGACGGCAATCGCCAGCAAACCGGCCGCCGCACCGGCGATTTTCAGATTCCGCACCTGCCGCGCCAGGCCCTGATAAAGCAAAATCACCGCGATCAGCCCAAGGGTCACGGGCAAATACCACGGCGGATCAAAGAGAAAGTCGGTCATGCCTGTCATCGTAGCCCCTGAATTGTTAATCGACGCCCGCCGGATCGTCCGATAAATGATTCTGGCGTTCAGTGCAAGTGGCACGCTAACGCTGATGCATGACCCTGGCAACTTACCCAGACCCCTTCGCCGACTCGGCCGCGCCGACCACGCCATTCGTGGAGAACATGGCTGCGCTCTGGGCGGTCGATCCCGGGCTGGCGGCAATCGTCGACGCGGTTGCCGACGACGACGCACTGTCGATTGAGCCCTCGCGCGCCGGCCCGATGACCGCGGCCGTATCCGCCCAGGGGCGCTCGGCCATCTACCTGCATTCGCGATACGACCCCGTCGCCGAAGCCACCAAACAGACCGCCCGCATCGCGCCGGATTGCCTGCAGGTCTTCGTCCTGGGGCTCGGCTTAGGCCATCACGTCGCCGCCATTCGCCAGCGGTGTTCGCAGGCAACCCTTTGGGTCCTGGAGCCCGATGCCCGCATTCTTCGCGCCGCTTTCGAAACGGCCGACCTCTCGCACGCGATCGGCGAGCGCAGAATCCGTTTTATCCACTCGATCAACAAGTCCGCGCTCTTCATCGAATGGATGGGCCATCTTGCTGCGATGAGCGCCGGGCACAGCCGGTTCGAGCATCCGCCGAGCCTGCAATTGCACCCGGATTTCTTCGAACAGGCTCGCGGCCTGCTGGATGAATTCCTGGCCTACGGCAAAACCACGATCAATACGCTGCTGATCAACAGCAAGCGCACGTGCGAAAATCTGGCGCGCAATGTGCCTTGGTATGTCGCCTCACCGGGCGTGGGCCGACTCAGGAATGCGATGGCCGGCAAGCCCGCGATCGTGGTGTCGGCAGGGCCGTCCCTGCGAAAAAACAAGCACCTGCTCAAGCAGGCGGCCGGTCATGCGGTCATCATCTGCGTGCAGACGGCCTTCCAGCAACTGGTCGATTTAGGCATTGAGCCGCAATTCGTCACCTCGCTCGATTACCACGACATCTGCACGCAATTTTTCCAACACATCCCTCGATCCGTCCGGACGGAATTGGTCGCCGAGCCCAAGGCCACGCCGAAGATCTTCGAACTTAATCCCGGTCCCGTGTCGCTGCTCGGCAATGATTTTGTCGAGCGGCTGCTGCGCGAGATGCAACTGAATCGGCCGCGCCTCAATGCCGGCGCTACGGTGGCGCATCTGGCGTTTTATCTGGCGGAATTTCTGGGGTGCGATCCGGTGATTTTCATCGGCCAGGACCTCGGTTTCAGCGACGGTCTCGCCTACGCGCCCGGCACCAGCTACGACGATCTCTGGCGGCCCGAATTAGGGCGATACAACACGGTCGAAATGCTGCAGTGGCAGCGCATCGTGCGCGATCGGCACATCCTCCGCCGCATCCCCGATCATCTGGGTCGGCCGATGTACACGGAGGAACGGCTGTACACCTACCTGCAACAATTCGAGCGAGATTTCGCCAAGAGCGGCCGCACGATCATTGATGCCACGGAGGGCGGCGCCGCCAAGCAAGGGGCACGCTCCATGACGCTGCAGGACGCCCTCAACGAATTTTGCCGCGACCCCTTGCCCACAGCCCCGCCCGCTCACGCCGGCCCCGACTGGAAGCGCCTGCCCGAAGCACGCAAGTGCCTTGAGGCTCGCCGCGAAGAGGCCGAACGCATCACCGTCGTCAGCCAGGAGACCATGCCGCTGCTGCGCGACATCCTGCAATCGCTCGATGAGCAATCGCGTGTCAATCGGCTGATTTCCCAGATCGATCTCTTGCGCACGCGCATGAATGACGTCGGCATGACCTATGAGATGGTCATGCAGCTCACGCAGCGCAGCGAACTGGATCGCTTCGCCGCCGACCAGCGAATCGCCGCGGCCGACATCAATGCCGCCGAGCGCCAGCGCCGGCAATTGCATCGTGACATCGGCAACGTCGAACACGTCATCCGCGCCGGCCAGGAGTTTCAGACACTCATGAGCGAATGCATCCGCGAGGTGGATCAGGCCATCGCCCGGCACCGGGAGGCGGCATGAATGCCATCGCCGTTTTGTCGCTGTTGCACGAATCGTCGGTCACCCACAGCGCGACGCGTACGTTTCGGAACGACAGGGTCCTGAATTGGACGCTCCGCCGGATCGCGCGGACGCGAAACCTGCAGAAGTCGGTCATCCTCGCGTGGGATGATCAGCTCGATGCGATCCAGGACCTGGGCCTGGCCGCCCGGTCGTGCGGTGCGCGGCGCGAAGCGCCGGGGCTCGCCGCTGCGTCCGCGGCCCAGCGCTGGGCGGAAGGGTGGCGCGGCGGATTGCAGCAAACCTGCTGGTTCGACAAGGGCTTCGTCGGCTCCCTCCTGTTCGAAGCCCTGGTCGATGAGACGGCCGACGCCGTGGTGATCGTTGACCCGGCGGCGGGGCTGGTGGATCCGGCGCTGCTGGACGAACTGGTTCAGGCGGCGTCGGACGGAGCGAGAGATTTTTACTTCATGCAGGCTGCCCCAGGACTGGGCGGCGTGTTGCTCAAGCGCGAACTGCTCCGCAAGCTGGCCGCCGAACAAACGCTGCCCGGCCGGCTGGTTCATTACTTGCCTGAAGCGCCCATGCTCGATCCGGTGACCAGCGACGCGTGCGTTCCCGTCGCGCTACCGGTTTCAAGAACCGTCGATCGCTTCACGCTCGACAGCCAGCGTCAGATCGACCGTATCGAACGGGCCACGCTCCCGCTCAACGGCACACTGATCAGCAGCGAGTCCGAAGCCATCGTCTCGAGAATGGCCGGCGTTCCGGCAGCGGGGGCGTTTCCCCGCGAGCTGGTGCTTGAGCTGACGACGCGGCGGTCGTCTCAACCCATCTTCAACCCGGCGACCCACCTGCCGATCGATCGGCCGCCTCTGACACCGGCGCTGCTGGAGCGGTTGTGTGAACAAATCCGCGGCCAGGATGACTTGCGCGTCACGCTGGCGGGCGTCGGCGATCCGCTGTGCCATCCTCAGCTGGAGCAAGTGCTCCAGGCGCTCAGCCCGCACGCGGCCCTCAGCATCGAAACCGATCTGATCGAAATTGACGACCAGCGCCTGCACGCCTTGGCCGACAGTCGGGTTGATATCGTCGCGGTTCACCTGCCGGCGATGCGGCCAGCCACGTATGCATGGGTCATGGGCGTCGACGCGATGGCCGGCGTGCTGGAAAATATCCGCAAACTGGCCGCCTACCGCCAAGCGAGCCGCGCGGGTGTGCCGCTGATCGTGCCGCTGTTTCAGAAGCTGGCGATCAATCTGGACGAGATGGAATCCTGGTACGACACGTGGCTGCGCGCCCTGGGCAATGCCGTCATCCTGGGGCCAAGCCGCTTCGGCGGGCGCCTGCCCGATCTCGCCGCCGCCGACATGACGCCCACCGTTCGTAAGCCGTGCGCACGCATCCAGCAGCGTTTGTCGATCCTGAGTGATGGGGCGATCGCCCCCTGCGAGCAGGACCCGACGGGCCAATTCACGATCGGAAACATCGCCACCGATACGATTGCCGCCGCCTGGACCGGCACCATGTCGGGCTGGCGCGATCGCCACGATCAT
>JBQCCH010000689.1:0-18152 GCA_051962375.1 Tepidisphaeraceae bacterium | reverse complement strand
ACGTGGGTTTTGGCGATCGGCCCCATCGGGCCGGCCTTGAGCGTGCGGCTCAGCCACTGGGCCGCGAAGCAGACCGGCGTGCCCGGCGGCAGCCAGGTGTCGAAGGTGAACAGGATCGAATTCCGGCTGTACGTCCCGGCGAACTGCAGCGATTGCACCGCGTGCAAATCGTTGCCGTCGACGTTGACCGCGCAAAACAAGATCACCCCGATCACGTTGTCCGGCTTGCCCGATCGGCCGGGCGCATCAACGATTCTCAGCCGAATGCTCAAGCCCTCGACCCCTTCGATGCCGATCGCCGGCCGGTCCTGCGGCGCCGCGCGGCGGGTCGGCGTGCGGCGCGGCTTCACCCCCAGGGCGAATCGCTGAACCGGCGTCACGTCCCGTTGCCCGTCGACGATCTTCACGATCCGCCGCGTCTCGGCCAGCAGGGCGTCGCGGTTCTGCCGCTTCTTCGCGGTCAAAATCATCGTCCGCGTCGCGGGCTCGCAGTCCTTCACCGATTGGGCGAATGCCGCCGCCAACGTCACATAATGCGCCGCCTCCTCGGCAGACACGCCATACAGCGCGGTCGAGGCCGACAGCGTCCGCCCGAATTCTGTCGCCCACGGGGCAAGGTCAAGATCGGCGGTGGGCAAGTAAGTCGTCGGCATGCGAATGCTCCTGGGCTGCTGAGCGGGGGCCGCATCGCCCCCGGCTCCTTCTGCATCGGCCCGAATCGTGCGGAACGTGAGCCGATTCCCGCCGATTGTTCGGCCGAATCGACAGCAACCGCGTCACTTCCCGCCGAACGTGCCGCGCTCCCGGCAGAACGCCCGGCATTTTCCGCAGCAACCGGCGCGGGTTCCGCGGCAAGCGCGACGTTTCCTGCAGAACCCGTGCCCCATCCGACAGAACCCGCGACCCGTCCCGCCGAACCCGCCGCCGTTTCCGCAGAATCGGCGAACGCGAAGGCCTTCCCATCAATTGCGAAGGCCTGCCGCCCAAGTGCGAAGGGCGTTCCGCCCATCCGCGAAGCCCCGTAGGTTGCGATTCATCGCAACATTCCCCGCCCCGCAAGACCAGTTGCGATGAACCGCAACCTACCGACACGGGCATGGGACGACGCGCAGACCCCAGGACAAGCGTCCTCGCCACCCGCCGACGCCACCCCCGTAGGGCGGGATGCAATCCCGCCGCCCCTCGCCGCCCGGCAAGACGGCGGGATTCCATCCCGCCCTACGCAGGCGAATGCCGGGCGAACTGCTGAGCCTACGATTACCCCCGTAGGTTGCGATTCATCGCAACGTTCCCCGACCCGCCAGAAATGTTGCGACGAATCGCAACCTACTCCAGATAATCCCGCCCTTGCGTCCATCGCCAAGGGATCGCCTTGGGCGGCCGCTCGCAGGCGCACGCCCAATCCGGCGGATAAAAACCGTCGCGCACGTGCCGATGAAAGCTCGTCGGCTCCCACGCGTGCGGACACGTCGCGTGGCCGTGCTTCACGGGGTTGTAATGAATGTAGTCGACGTGGTGGTTCCAATCCGCTTCGTCGCGGATCAGGTGCTCCGTGAACCGCTGTTGCCACACCCCGCGATGGCCGTGGTTGAAGCGGGCCGCGCTGATCGCCTGCTCGGCCCCGCCGGCTTTCGTGTAGGCGGCCGAGAAGGTCGCCTTGATCGCCGCCCATCGCGTCGAGAAATCCGCATCGCCCGGCGGCAGCGTCCACAGCATGTGCAGATGATCCGGCAGCACGACATCCGCGACCAATTCGAACGGCCGCTTCCGCCGACACGCCGCGATCGATCGGCGAAGTTCCCGCAGCGCCAGGTCCGATGTCAGAATCGGCGCCCGGTTGGCCGTGACGACGGTGAAGAAGTATGTCCCACCCGCCACGTTCGCCCGCCGGTAATTCGGCATCCGGTCCCCCGTTGACACGCCATCGTCGGTTGCGATTCACCCCATCCGACACCCTCGCCCAACCTCCCGTAGGTTGCGATTAATCGCAACATTCCTCGACCGACAAAGAAACGGTGCGATGAATCGCACCCTACGGACTACTACGGTAGAGTGTGATTTTTCAGATCGGCAATGGCCTGCATCAGTTTTACAACGGCGTGCGCATCGAGCGAGTCGCCAGTATATCGAACTTCACTTAATCCTTGTAGGTTCGATGGAAGCTTTGTGCCTTCGCGTACTAACAAGATGAACCTGTCTCCGTATAGAGCCATCGAGGCTCCAATCTCTATGAGCACATTCTCGTTTAGGACGATACGTGTTTGACCATCTTTATCGATCAATTCGGATTCGGCATCGATATGGATTATCGATGCTCCGCAGGTCCGCATGTCTCCCATAACTTTCTTGGGAATGCCTTGGGCTACTGTCGATCTCTCTGCGGAAACTTCGGCCTCAAGATCACCAAACTTCAGGAACTGGCGAATCGGGTCAATGAAAGTCTTGTTTTTACCGTGTGTAATAAAGACCCGTTTAAGACGAGTATCTGTTGCGGTCGCAGTTGTTGCTGTGACTGACTGCTGGACGTGCGTTGCAGGTGTAAACGGCTCTTGATCTGCAGTGACTCCAGCCGGCGACAGCGCTTCCTTCTGTGTCTGAACTTCTGAGCTATCTGGCGAGGCAGTCGATGGAGCCAACATAAGGTGGAGAGACCCAGAAATTGACCGACCCAATTGCAGGTAGTTGATATTTGCGAGCAAAATTTCCAATAGATTGTCAGCGTGTGCTGGATCAACGCCAAACTGCCGAATCAACGAATTTTTGAAATGGATTCCGTCAGGGATCTTCCCGCGGTTGTAGTGTTCGAGGATTCGTCGGAAGATTTCAGGCTGCATAAACGCCTGAAGCAGAGCTTGATTCCTTTCTTCATCCGACTCAGGCTGCGCGTATTGACGGCCACGATCAGTCAGAGCGATCAAATCCGATTTTTCGTTCCCAGTCGTTAGGCCGTATTTGATGGACGAACTAAGGAGCAACTTAAATTCGCTGCTGGAAGGCGTTCGGCCAACACGATCAGCAACTAACAATCGATCAAATGGTCGCCCGTTATTGCTTGCAATAGCATCCGCAATCACCACGGCATCTTGAAGGGTGTGAACTGGGAATTCTCTTCGTTGATTTCGCGTCGAATCGTTTACTTGCTGCGGAACTACGCGTTTGGCTTTCTTCTTCGCCATATGTTCTCCCTATCGAACCACGTGGAAACTCGACCTAAGTCGTCAAACTTAGGACGAGTGAATGTTTACGAGCACCCCATCGAATTCCCGCAGTTTTGGCACTTGTAGCAGGTGCCGCTGCGGACGGTGATGGAGCCGCAGACGTCGCAGGCGGGGGCGTCGGCCTGCATTTGGCTGCCTTGTTGGCTGAGCGGGTCGAGTGCGCCGGCCGCGGGGATGGCGCTCAGGCGGGGGGCCACGCTGGTTTGAGCGGGGCTCGCCTGCCGCGGGGCCGCGTACGCCAGGCCCGAGCCGTAATCGAACGGCTTCGCATCCGGCGATTCGTCCGGCTTCGTGCCGTTCACCGGCGCTTCGGCGGCGGGCGTCGGCGCGGGGGCGGCGGGCTTCGCGGGGGCGGGGCGCTGCGGCGCGTTGGCCGCCCGATACCCGGGCACGAATTCCATCGCCATCCACCGGAAGATGTAATCCGTCAGGCTCTTGGCCATCGGGATTTCGCGGTTCCGCGTCATGCCGTTCGGCTCAAACCGCACGTGCTCAAACTTCCGCACCAGCGATTCCACCGGCACGCCGTACTGCAGGCTCACCGACACCAGCGTGGCGATCGTATCCATCAGCCCGCCGATCGTGCTTCCTTCTTTCGCCATGGTGACGAACATTTCGCCCGGCATGCCGTCTTCGTACAGGCCGACGGTGATGTACCCTTCGTGGCCCGAGACGTCGAACTTGTGCGTCAGCGCGTTGCGCGTGTCGGGCAACCGACGCCGCAGCGGCCGTTCGACGATCCGCTCGATGATCTTCTCCACCACGTGCGTTTCGGCCGGCTCGATGTTCGATGCCATCGAAGCGCCGTTGGCGGCCTCGATCGCGATTTCCTCGCGGGCGGCCTCCACGGCGTCGGCGTCTTCCGCGTCGGTCGCCTTTTCCGCTTCTTCATCGCTCTTGATGTTCAGCGGCTGCGACAGCTTCGACCCGTCGCGGTAGAGCGCGTTGGCCTTCAGGCCCAGCTCCCAGCTCAGGCGGTACGCCTCCTTGATGTCGTCGATGGTGGCTTCGTTCGGCAGGTTGATCGTCTTGGAGATCGCCCCGCTGATGAACGGCTGAGCCGCGGCCATCATACGGATGTGACCTTCGGCGGCGATGAACCGCTCCCCGTGCCGGCCGCACTTGTTCGCACAATCAAACACCGGCAGGTGATCGGCCTTCAGGTGCGGCGCGCCTTCCACGGTGCCGCGCCCGCAGATCACGTCGTTGGCGGCGTCAATCTCCTTCTTGCTGAAGCCCAGGTGCCGCAGCAGATTGAACCCCGGCAATTGCCAGGTTTCGGCAGGAATCCCCAGTTGCGCCATGAACTCCGCGCCCAGGCCCCAGCCGGTGAAGGCAAAGCCCAGCTCAAACGTGCCGGGCAGTTGCGCTTCGATCGAATCGAGCACCGCGTCGGTGAAGCCGCGCGCCTTCAGGCTCGTGCGGTTGATGACCGGCGACCCATCGAGCGTGAGCGTGCCCAGCACGTATTTGAGGATGTCGCTGACTTGCCCCGGCGTGTAGCCCAGGTTTTCCAGCGCCGGCTGCAGCGATTGGTTGGCGATCTTGAAATACCCGCCGCCGGCGAGCTTCTTGAATTTCACCAGGGCAAAGTCCGGCTCCACGCCGGTGGTGTCGCAATCCATCAGCAAGCCGATGGTGCCCGTGGGGGCGATGACGGTCGCCTGTGCGTTGCGATAGCCGTGCTTCTCGCCCAGGAACAGCGCCCGGTCCCAGCATTCCTGTGCCGAGAGGAGCATGTCCCGCGACGCCAGGCTGTCATTGCTGGAGAACTGCGACCCGTCGATGCCGACGGGCTTGATGTCCAGCCCTTCGTAATCGCCCAGCCCGCGGAGGTAGCCGGCATCGTTCTGCACGTTGTACGCGGCCCGGCGGTGGTTCCGCATGACGCGGAGCATGTCGGCCCGGTTTTCCTCGTAGCCCGGGAAGCTGCCCAGTTCGTCGGACATCTGGGCGCTGGTGGCATACGCCTCGCCGGTGAGGATCGCCGTCAGTGCCGCACAGATCGCGCGGCCTTTCTCGCTGTCGTACGGGATGCCCGCCTGCATGAGCATCGCGCCCAGGTTGGCATACCCCAGCCCCAGCGTGCGGAAGCGGTAGCTGAGCTTGGCGATCGCTTCAGAGGGGAAGCTGGCCATCAGCACCGAGATTTCCAGCACGATCGTCCAAAGCCGGGCGCCGTGCTTGAAGCCTTCCAGGTCGAAGCTGCGGGCGTCCTTGTCGAAGAACGTCAGCACGTTCAGCGACGCCAGGTTGCACGCGGTGTCGTCCAGGAACATGTATTCCGAGCAGTTGTGCACGGTCAACCCGTTGGCGATGAAGCTGTGGGTGACCGGCTCGGTGAGATCGAACACCTGTTGCTTGCCGAGGGACGTGAACGACGCCACGGCATCCCACGCCGTGCTGCCGGCGGTGGGGGAGACGCCGGCGATCGTGCCGGCCAGGGCGGCGAGCTTGTCGCCGGGAAGCAGCGCGATGTGCCGCGCGAAGTCAGGGAGGCTGCCCGGGTCGATCCGCAAGCCGTGTCGAGAGTTGCGGTCGAGCGCCCCGATCCCTCGATCGGGCGAGCCTCCGGTGACGGCTCCGCCGTCGGCAAATTCGGGAGTGGAAAGAGTCGATTTAATGCCGAAGCCCAGCAGGATCAGTTGCACGTCCTGCAACAGGCCCAGGCTTTCGTGCCGCAGCGCGATGCCGTTGCCGTCGATCACGCCGTCGGCCGTGAACAGCCCGCGAAGAATGTGCTTCTGCGCCGCCAGCCCCGCGGTGAACGCGTCATCGCCGAGCCGCACTTCCAGCTGCCGGGCCGTGTTCTGTTCCTTGCGGACATACGCCCGCAGCCGCGAGAGAATCCGGCGGTTCGTCACCGTCAGCGACAGCGTCGACGCATCGACACCCACGGCCTTGTCCGAATCCGCCAGCATCAGCTCATTCGCGTAATCGTCCGGGTACTTGCTCGGGATGAAGTGCCCGGCCACATAATTGGCGTACTGCTCGGCCTTCTGGGCGTCGATGCACTGATCCAGGTGCAGGGCGTTCAGTTCGCCGTTCGCCTGGCTCAGCAGCATGCCCACCAGGTGAAACAGCTCCGCATCCTGCGGCTCGCCCACTTCTTCGGCGGCGGCGTGGAAATCGGGCAGGCGAATTTCGTCCGACGTCGTCAACTGGCTCGCCGGCACCCAGCCGCGCGACTTCGTCCACACCTTGTGGTCGGCCGTCAACTTCAGCGTGTAGCCGCTCTCGGTCTTCAGCTCAAACACGTCCTTCGTGCCGCTGGGGAAGCTGCCTTCGGTGGTGTGGATTTCCTTGCCGTCGACGTTGGTGACGATGCGGCTCGGCAGGTGAATCATGCTGTCGATCCGCCGCCAGATCCCGCCCGGCGTGAGCACGCGGGTGTCGGCCGTCACGCACGGATTGCTCGCATTGATCCGGCCCGATTTCGGGGCGGTGTGCCATTGATTGATCGTTGTATCAAACTGCACGCCCGGATCCGCGCACCGCCAGGCCGCGAAGCTGATCTGTTCCCACAGGTCACGCGCTTTGAGCGTCTTGGCGACCTTGTTCGTGATGCGGAAGTTCAGGTTCCAATCGCTGTCGTTGTCGAGGGCTTCGAAAAAGCTGTTGGGGATGCGAACCGAGTTGTTCGAATTCTGGCCGCTGACAGTCATGTACGCTTAGCCGTTGAAGTCGTAATCCAGCTTCAGGCCCAGCTTCTTGGCCAGCTCCTGCTGGTCCTTCGGCAACACCTTGATGCCTTCGGCCAGCGCCGCCACCTTGATCTCTTCGCGCACCTTCCAGTTGACGAAATCTTCGATGTCCGGGTGATCCAGATCCAGGCAGACCATCTTCGCGGCGCGGCGGGTGGTGCCGCCCGACTTGATCGCCCCGGCCGCGCGGTCGCCGATCTTCAGGAAGCTCATCAACCCGGAGCTGCGTCCGCCGCCCGACAGCTTTTCCCCTTCGCCGCGCACTTTGCTGAAGTTGGAGCCCGTGCCCGAGCCGTATTTGAACAACCGCGCCTCGCGCGTCCACAGGTCCATGATCCCGCCGTCGCCGACGAGGTCATCTCGCACCGACTGAATGAAGCAGGCGTGCGGCTGCGGGTGTTCGTAGGCGTTCGACGATTTCCTCAGCTCGCCGGTCTGCGGGTCGCAGGAGAAGTGCCCCTGCGCCGGCCCAGTGATGCCGTACGCCCAGTGCAGGCCGGTGTTGAACCATTGCGGGCTGTTCGGGGCGCACTGCTGGTGCAGCATCATGTGGCAAAGCTCGTCGTAGAACGCCTGAGCGTCCTCGGCCGAGTCAAAATAGCCGTGGCTTTCGCCCCAGTGACGCCAGCACCCGACCAGCCGATGAATCACCTGACGCGCCGATTTCTCCGGCCCGTTCGACCCGTCCGCCTGCGGCACGCCGGCCTTGCGGAAGTACTTGCTCACCATGATGTCAGTGGCGAGCTGGCTCCAGCTGGCGGGGATCTCGGCGTCCTTCATCTCGAACACGACCGAGCCGTCCGGATTGGCGATGCGACTCGTGCGTTTTTCCCATTCAACGGTGGAGAATACGTCTTGCCCTGCACGCGTGAATCGGCGAGTGATTTTCATTGCGATGACCTCTGCGAACTGTGAGATGGAGTCGGAATAGTAAAGTCGATAACGCCCCGGCCGCGATGTCGTCCTGACATCGCGAAACGCGCGATTGCCTGTTGGGTTTTCAAAATCGCCCGGCGACGCGGGTCACGCCCACCTCGCCGGACGATGCGGGCTGAGCCTTAGAACCAGTGCTTGGTGGTGTCCAGGCGGATCTCGTACGTGTGCTCCGGGCTCAGGTTTTTGTCGGTGAAGACGGTAGCCGTCGTGTTGCCGATCGCACCGATGGTGATCGTCTGCGTGGCGGCGTCGACGGTGATCGTCTGGCCGGTCAGCACCATGGCCGTCTTGATCACTTTCGGAGCGTACTTGTCCTTGGCTTCGCGATTGAAGGTGTTCCAATCGATCACGTAAGCCGTGCCGTTCGAGGCGGCGCGGAAGCTGACCGACCCGGTCCCGGTGCCGACCGATTTGGCCGCATCAGGCACGTAGTTGCCGTAGTCGTTCGTGATGCCCTGGCCCGGGAAATTGGTCGCTTCGCACCCACCCATGAGACCAACCGAAGCCACTGCACCGATGAACATCGCGATTGCCGAGATTCGCATACAAACTCCAGAATGAATTGCCGACTCCTGCCCACTCGGGCTCAGCCGGCCAAGATACACGTTTCCTGCCCTGATTGTCGCCCGCGAACCTTCAAAAGGGCAGAAACCCCCTCAATCGGCCCATCGCGCGATCAAGCGTCCACCCGGCCGTTAAGCCCGGCGGACGCGTTACTTACGTGCACTTATCGTGCGTGCTTGGCGTCAAACAACAGCCGATAGTCGGCATCGGTCTTCAGGTCCGCGTCTTTGACGATCACCTTGTCTTCCAAGGCAATCCGATTTTTCTTCGGCTCGATCGCCAGCACCTGGTTCTTCATCACGTGGAACGTGTTGACCAGCTCATGGTTGGTCCGATCCCACAGGTAAACGATGCCCTCGCCCGAGGTGGCCTTGTAGATCAGGTCCTTGCCGCGCCCTTCGGCGACGACGGTGGCGGTGTGCGGCACGAGGTCCGCCTCACGCGCCGGGCCGCCCCGGTCGGCGTTCGAGACGAAGTAGATCCGGTAAATGTGCTTCGGCGTCAGGTCGACCTTCGCGCCTTCCTTGCCGTTGACGTAGACCGCGTTTTTCTTCGTGTTGAAGGCATAGGTATTGCCTTCACGCACGGAGATCGAGTGCTCGACCGATTTGTCGGTCGCATCGTAAAGCCAAACCTGCCCGTCGGCGGGCACTTTGAATTCGGCTTCGGTGTCGCTCTGCTCGACGCGCTTCGCGTGCGGATTCACGCCCGGCAAATCGGTGTCGGTGTCGGCGGCCTCGTGCTTGGCGAGCTGGGCCGGCGCATGGCCGGCGGCCAACGTCAGACCGGCCGGCGCCAGAACGGCCGCCAGCACACCGGCGGCAACGAGATTGTTTTTCCAATCGGCTTTCATAAAACCCTCATCGTGAATGGGCAGCGCCGGTTCACTCGAACCTGACTCGCTTCCCTTGCCCTATTCAATCCCGCGATTCGGACACAAACCACTCGAAACCGACGAAAAACTTTTCACGCAAACTTGCCTGCAGATCCTTGCGGCCGCCGTTCGTTACGCATCCACCATCGGCAGCGTGAGCCCGACCTGATCCTGGTATTTGCCCCCCTTGTCGGCGTAGCTCAACGCACAGACGCGGTCGGCCTTCAGGAACACCATCTGGGCGATGCCTTCGCCGGCATAAATCTTTGCCGGCAGGGGGGTCGTGTTGCTGATTTCGATCGTCACTTTCCCGCGCCATTCCGGTTCCAGCGGCGTGACGTTCACGATGATGCCGCACCGCGCGTAAGTGCTTTTGCCCACGCAGATCGCCAGCACATCGCGCGGAATGTGAAACACTTCCACCGTCTCGCACAACGCAAAGCTGTTCGGCGGGATGATCACGTGGTCTTTGCCCGTGTTGCGGGTGTCGACCGTCACGAAGAGGTCATCGGTGAACGCCTTCGGATCCACGACCGCCTGCTGGCCGGACCGCGAGACGTTCGTGAAGATCTTGAACACCGTCCCCACCCGCACGTCATAGCCGTACGAGGAAACGCCGTAGCTGATCCGCCCCGACCGCTTGACGTTGTCTTCAAACGGCTCGATATGCACGAGCTCACGAATCTGACTGTCACACAAGACGCCCATGACGCACTCCTGAAGCAACGAAGCAATGCCGGGCACTCACTCGCCCGGCTGGGGGCAGATCCGTCTGCGTCAAATCCGTAATCACCGCATGTCCAACGCGATGGCTGATGTACGATCAATCAGCGGTCGACGAGTATACACAATATGTGGTATCGGGTTAAATCTGAAAATACCACATGTGGATTACCCGCAGCGACCGAATCCTAACGTGTTTTGAATGAAGACTTAGCGAAAAAACCGCTCGCTTCCAGCTTATCAACACGACTTGTGCACCATTGTGGAGAACGTGGGGTTATCGGTCGTCCCGCTCGACAGGGGCGGCGCTTTGACCACAATAACCGGCGTGCACCCGCTGTTCGCCCACATTCTGGATCAGGACGTCCCGATCGAACAATTGCTGACCTCCGCCAACAGCGGGCGGCTGCCGCATGGCGTGATCTTCGCGGGGCCCGTCGGCGTGGGCAAAGGAACCACCGCCGTCGCCATGGCCAAATGGTTTCTGTGTGACGAAGGGCAAGACCCCGTCGGCGCGCGGCTCATTGATGCCGGCACGCACCCGGATTTTCACGTCATCACTAAGGAACTGATCCGCCTGACCAGCAAAACCAGCAAGGCGACCACCCTCAGCATTGACGTGATTCGAGACCACCTCGTCGCCCCGGCAATGAAAAAGAGCGTCACCGGCCGCGGTAAAGTCTTTGTGGTCGAAGAAGCCAACCTCATGCAGCCGCCGGCCCAGAACGCACTGCTCAAAACTCTCGAAGAACCGGCCGGCCGCACGCTGATCATCCTGCTCACGCCACGCCCCAGCGATCTGCTCGCCACCATCCTGTCGCGTGCCCAGATTTTTCGGTTCGGCGAATTGTCGGACAAGTCGATTTTGAACCAGCTCAAGCTGCGCAACGTCGATCCCAAGCTCGCCGAGGCGGCCGTTAAAATCTGCGATGGCTCGCTCGGCACGGCCTTGCGGTGGGTGGAGGACGGCGTCGTCGCGCGGGCGCGCGATTTGGCGGCGCATCTCGACGGCATCGTGCTCGGGCGCCCGACCACCGACGTGGGCGACTGGATGAAGCTTGCCGCCGATGACTATGCCGCCAGGCAACTGGAAAAAGACCCCAACACCAGCAAAGACAACGCCACCCGCACCGGCCTGTCGATCTATCTGAACCTCGCCGCCCGCCATTTCCGGGCGATGCTGCGGACGTTGGACGATCCCGACGCCCTTGAGCGCATCTGCCAGGGGATCGATGCGGTCGTCCGGTGCGAAAACTATCTGGACGGCAACGTCAACATCTCGCTGGCGCTGCAGCAGCTCGGCGTCGCAATCACGGGCCTGTTCGAGCCCGCGCCCGCCCGCCCCTAGCCGCACCGCCCCAAGCCGCACCCACCGCTCGCCCCGTGCGGCAGGCGTCCAATCGCACCGAATTTCAGCCATTTCGTGACGCAAAATGGGACAAAGCTGCCGCAAAGTGCGGTTGTTCGGGGGTTTGGCGCGCATTAGGTTTGAGGCAGTCCGGTTTTGTGCAACCGGCTGGGGAGTTTCACGTCGGTTGGAGGATGAAATAATGCGTTCGATCCAAATCGTTTCGCTATTGGGCATGGCCGCCCTTGCCGGACAGGCCGCCCAGGGTGCCGTGGTTTCGTTTGAAGAGGGCGTCTCGCCCAGCACCAGCTACACCAGCAATGCGGCCGTCGTCAGGAATGACGGCACGAACAGCTCCGCCTCAAACAACGGCAATCGCCTGCTCGCCGGCAGTGTCGGGTCCGGTGCGCTGCGGTCGATCTTCAGCTACGACCTGTCCGCAATCCCTGCCGGCTCGACGATCAACAGCGTCAGTTTCTCGCTTTATCAGGAAGCCGACACCGGGACGAGCGTGGCCGGGAATTACACGGTGGACTTGCGCACCTTGTCGAGCAGCTTCAACGAAACGACCGCCACCTGGGACAACACCTTCGGCAGTTCGACCACGCTGGGTGCGACGCCGCTCGCCAGCCTGACGATGGACCCGGAAGTGTCGGCCATCACCGAACAAACCTTCGCCAGCACCGCTGCTTTCGTGGCCGCGGTGCAATCCGCGGTGACGGCGAACACGTCGTTCAATTTTGCGCTGGTCGTCCCGTCCGCCGAAGGGGGGCCGAATCGCGTGGTGATGCGTTTCGGCTCGGATGAGCCGAGCTTTCCGCTGGTCGGTCAGGGCCCGGTCTTGACCGTGGACTACACCGCCGTCCCCGAACCCGCCTCGCTGGCGGCTCTGGCGCTTGGCGGCGCCGGGCTGTTGACGCGGCGTCGACGGTGCTCGTAGCCCGGACCCGGCGCGCATCAGTGCGTTCCATTCCTCGGCCTCTACCTTCACCGGACGATGCGCCCGCGCATCGTCCGGTGAAGCCTGCGCGGTTTGGGTCGGCCTGCATGTGTTTCCAGCGGCGCGGTTTTTCAGTACCATTTCACGCAGGCGTCGCCATTTTGCGACGCATTCAAGGATTCAAGCCGGTGACGGATAGCGCACGGTCGTGGGGTTCACGACTCGCCGCGCTGTGACGCTCGGCGATGCAAACGATGTCTGACAAAACCGAACACCCGCCCCTCCCCGAAGCGTTCGCCGCCCTCGGCGTTCGCAACAGCGTCCTCAAGGGATTGGCCGAGATCAATTTCACGACGCCGTCGGAAATCCAGGCGCTGCTGATTCCCCGGGCGCTCACCGGCGTCGACATTCTGGGCCAGGAGCGCACGGGCACGGGGAAGACCGCCGCGTTCGGCATCCCGCTCGTCTGCCAGGTGCAGGCCGGCAAGGGCATTCAGTCGCTGATCCTGACGCCCACACGCGAACTGGCCGTGCAGGTCAGCGAAGACATCCGCCGATTCGCCAAGTACACGCCGGTCAAGTGTGTCGCGGTCTACGGCGGGCAGAAGATTCAGGGCGACATCCGCGCGCTCGGACATCGCCCGGAGATCGTCGTCGGCACGCCCGGCCGGGTCATTGACCTGCTCGATCGTCGGCTGCTTCAGCTGAACGACATCGGCTTCATCGTCCTCGACGAAGTCGATCGCATGCTCGACATCGGCTTCCGGGAAGACATCCGCAACATTCTCTCGCGCCTGAAAGGCATGCGCCGCCAGGCCTCCGCCGGGAGCGACGAAGCCGCGTCCGAACAAGCCGACGCGACAGAAGCCGCGCCCCCGGTCCCCGAACCCCGGCGCGGCCACCAGACCATCTTCGTCAGCGCCACCTTCTCCGAAGAAATCGAACGACTCGCCCGGCGTTACATGCACGAGCCGGTCGAAAAACTGATCGCGCCCGGCGCTGACGACAAGCCCACCGTCGACAAGGTCGAGCAGGCCTATCTCTCGGCCGAGCGTTGGGACAAATATCGACTGTTGCGGGCGCTGCTCGAACGGGAAAAGCCCGAGCTGGCGATCATCTTCACGCGCACCAAGCACGGCGCCGAAAAGCTGGCGAAGAACCTGACGCACGACGGCATCAGTTGCCGCGAGATTCACGGCAATCTTGCCCAGAACAAGCGCGACAGCGTGATGAAGGGGTTCAAGAACGGCAAATTCGATGTGCTGGTCGCCACCGACCTCGCCAGCCGGGGCATCGACGTCGCGGGTGTGAGCCACATCGTCAATTACGACATCCCGGAAGACCCGGAAGTGTATGTCCATCGCGTCGGGCGCACCGCCCGCATGGGCGCCGGCGGCAAGGCGTATACGTTCGTCACGCGCGAGCAGGGCGATGAGCTCAGCCGTGTCGAAAACATGATCAACATGGTCATCCCGCACGAAACGATCGACGGCTTTGTTCCGCTTCCGCCGCCTGAGCAGAAGACGATCTCCACCCCCATGCCGCACGTCCTGGCGCGGCCGCCCGAGCCGGATAAAAACACCATGCGTCTGGGGGCCAAGCTCCCGTCGCGCCGCCGGCGTCGTTAATCCACGTCACCGCCCATAACGCACATCGCCGCCGAACGGTTGTCCGATCGGCGGCGATTGTTTTTGGGTGTCGTGGGGATCGGTGCTTTACTTCGCGCGACGGCGACGCAGCATCGTCAACCCGCCCAGGCTCAACAGCGCCAGGCTGGCCGGTTCAGGGGTGGCGGCCGGGGCCGCGATGCGCCCGGGCGAGCCGACTTCATTCGTCGTTTGCGAGGTGAACGCGCCGTTCGTGCCGACTTCGCTCGCCGTCGAAATCGTTCCCGTCAGGCCGGCCGCGTTGTCGAAGGTGTGACCCGCGGTTGATGCACCAAAGCTCACGCCCGTGATCGGGTTGCCCGCGCTGTCGAACAGATTCACGCCGTCGGCAGTCGTGCTCAATCCCACGCCCGACCCGCCGTACGCGCCGATGACAAAATTGCTCGGCACATCCGAGCCGAACCAGGCCGATTCAAAGTTGGCGAAATACGTTGAATCGAGCGAGGCATCCGTCCCCGTTTCCAGGAACACCACCGACTGCCCCGGCGCGATGCTGCTCACGCCACGCAGGGCGACCGAGGTCGCAAAGCCGTTTGAGCCGTCGTCCATCTTCCAGCCAGTGATGTCCTGCGTGGACGCGCCGGTGTTGGTGACTTCAAACCAGTCCGCGCCGTAGGCCGATGAACTGCCCGCAGCATCTACTTCCGAAATCACAATCGCGGCATGGGCCTGGGCGCTTGCCAGCCCCACGCCAGCCAGAATCATTGCAACAATATGAGACCGAGACATGTGTCTTCCCTTCTGTGTTTTCCGTCATTCGCAGCGTGGCCACAGCCACTGACTGCGGACAGAAGGGATAAACCCCGGTGTTGAACGGAAGATTAAGGCTCAGCTACCCGGCGATTAAGGTTATTCCCCCGGGCGTTGCGCCTTGAGCGACGCATCAAACGAGCCGATAAGCTAGGTGGCTTATACCGTCGGAATCGCTTATTCGTCAGGACCGTTTTATGCCCCGATCGCTTGCCCGTTTTGAAACGCTCGAAGCCCGCCAGTTGCGAACGGTCGTTTACCCGTCGGCCGATCAGCAATACGCGGTGGAACTGCTGAACCGCGCCCGCGCCAATCCCACCGCCGAGGCTGCGCGCTGGAACGGTTACAACGACGGGCAGGGTCATACCTATAACGGCGATCTCAATGAAGGCCTTGCCGCCGGAACGATCAGCGCCGCCGCCAAGCAGCCGCTGGCGATCAACCCGTACCTGATGGCCGGCGCTCAGGGGCACGCGCAGTGGATGGTCGACAACGACACCTTCAGCCACACCGGCGCCGGCGGATCAAATCCCGGGCAGCGCGAGTCGGCGGCCGGTTACGCGAATGCCACCACCTGGGGCGAAAATATCGCCGTCAATTGGTCGACCGGATCGCTCGACGCCGCCCAGACCGTTCTCGACCAGGAACGCAATCTCTTCACCGACCAGGCCATCGCCGATCGCGGGCATCGCACGAACATGATGAACGGGGCGTTCAGCGAAGTCGGCATCGGTATTGCGGCCGGGCCGTGGACATTGTCCGGCACGAACTACAACGCCCAGGACGGCGTGCACGATTTTGCCGCCAATGGGACGCATTATCTCACCGGCGTCAGCTACCAGGACACCGTCCGGGCCGACCAGTTCTACACGCCCGGCGAAGGACTCGGCGGCGTGATCGTCACGGCGACCCGCATCGGCGACGGCCAAACTTTCAGCACCACCACCTGGTCGAGCGGCGGCTATTCGCTGGCGTTACCGGCCGGCACGTACAACGTCGTGGCCGCGGGTGGGGGGCTGACCACGCCCATCGCTTACAACAATGTCAGCATCGGATCGATCAATGTGAAGGAAGATTTCGTCAAAGGGCAAGCGGGCGACGTGCCCGCGACGCCGTTCGCGGTCGTCACCGACGGCACCCTCAAAATCACCGGAACCGCCGGCCCGGATGTCGTCGGCGTCAGCCGCAAACGCTCCACCTACTACACCACCATGAATGGCAAAACCCTCACCTTCTCCGCAAGCGACATCAGCCACATCTTTATCGCCGCCGGCGACGGGAATGACCGCGTGATGCTGGCGGACACCGCGATGGGGAGCTACATCGACGGCGGGGCGGGCAAAGACACGCTGCTCGGCTCGGCTGCCGACGATTCGATCTACGGCAGCTCCGGCAATGATCTGATCTATGGCAACGATGGGAACGACCTGCTCGTCGGCGGCAAAGGGAACGACATTTTCTACGGCGGCATGGGCAACGACCGCATTTACGGACTCGCCGGCAATGACACCGTCGATGCGGGTGCCGGCAATGACCATGTCTGGGGCGGCGACGGCAATGACTTGCTCGCCGGCGGCCAGGGCAAAGATGCCCTCTACGGCGACGCCGGCGCCGACACCCTCAACGGCGGCCGCGGCACGGATTATTTCGAGGACGACACGCTCGACCTGCGAATTTCCATGGAAGTCCTCGTTCGAGCGGCATAAACAAACTCAACCCCAATGAAAATGGCCGCGACTCGACGTTGATAGAGCCGCGGCCTCAGGAGATGTGCGATCGGTCGGCTTACACGGTGCGACGACGCCGACGCATCAGCAATCCGATGCCGCCCAGCGCCGCCACCGCCAGGCTGGCCGGTTCCGGCGTCGAGGTCAGGTCAACCCGGCCGATATCGCCGTTGGTGAGCGTGATGGTCAGCCCGTCCACCTGTCCATCAAAGCCGTTCCAGGCGCTGTCGGTCTGCAGGCTGAAGAATTCCACGCTCTGATCGCCGTACGCATCGGTAACGCCGCCCGTGCCGGTGAGGGCGCGGTGGTCATACGTAGCGCCGCCGTCCAACTGCTGGAACATGTTGGTCACGTTGCCGTCGACCCAGTCGCCGGTCGGCGTGCTGGAATCGCCGCCGTCGGAGAAGCGGGCGTGATACCACGACTTGTAATCACCGGTGCCGGTCGGGTTCGTGTAAATGTTGAGGAACCAGTTGCGAGAGGCCGGGATAGAAACGTCGCGCTTGGTCCAGTAGTCGATCGACTGGATGTCACCCAAGGTAACGGCATGGCCGAACACCTGAGCGGGCGTGAAATAAGCGTTCACCTTCCCCGTGGCGGAACCCTGCCAGGAATCCGGCCCGAAGCCGGCGGGTGCGTCGTTCGCGACGACGCGGGGTTGCTGCTCGTCCGGAACGCCCGTCGGCAGGGCGTAATACGTGGTGGTCGTGTTGGCCGGAGGCACCGCGGCAAACGCGCTGACGGCGGCGGCGGCGGTCGAAACAAAAGCGATGGCGAAATTCGTGCGATTCATGATATCTACCCTTCCCTTTAAAAAATGGTCTTGAACGGTGTTGTGCAATACGTTGAGTTCTTAGGCCCCGCGGCGACGCCGCATCAGCAGACCGATCCCGCCGAGGCCCAGCATGGCCAGCGTTGTCGGTTCGGGGACGGCTTCAAAGTTGACGCTGGACGTCTGCAGTTGGTTTGAACTGTCGAGCCAGGAGACGCTGACGCCGTCGATTTGCCCGGTGAATCCATTGGCCCACGAACTGGCTGTCGAGACGTCCAGAACGGCGATGGTGTCCGTGCTGTAATCGACCGGCGTGGAGCTGTAGGCCGAGTTGAATGAGTTCCAGTTGACCGGACCGCTCTGAAGGTCGGCCAGCGTCGGGTCGGTGGCCGTTCCATAGACCGGGCCGCTGGCGCCGCGGTTGTGATCGCTCACCGTCAGCTGATTGGCCCCTGCGCTGGTGGAAAACTGGTTCCAGGTGTTCGCCGGCGCATTGACGTTGCGGGCGTAGGTGTCTTCGAACGTCAACGCGTGATGGTAGAAGGTGCTGTCGTTACCGTACGCCTGCGGATTGGTGTAGGCGGTGATGTACCAATCGACGTTGCTCCCGGTCTGCCCGGTGCTGTTTTTCGTGAAGAAGCTGATCGACTGGATCTGCGGAATCGTGACCGGCGTTGAGCCGAAGACCGAGGCGGCGGTCAGGTAGATTTCAGTCTTCCCGCCGCTGCCCGGGGCGGCAAAGGAGCCGGATTCATAACCGGTCGGTGCGTCATTCGCGACGCCCACCGGAGCGGCCTCCGTGTGATCGTACGGCGCGTTGGACGGCAGATAAGTAACGGTGGCGGCCAGCCCTTGTGCGGCAAACACAGCCACGGAAAGAACGGCGGTCGAAATCGCGATACGGTGCATCATCATCTCCTGAAAAGTTT
>JBQCCH010000688.1:0-9369 GCA_051962375.1 Tepidisphaeraceae bacterium | reverse complement strand
TTTCACGCAGATCGAGTGGGCGCAAAGAAAAAGCCCACGTCGACCTGCGCGCAACGCGGGCACCCGTGGACTTGGTGAAAACTTATGAAACGATCGCTATGTCTTTGCCACAAGCCACTGCGATCAGGTGGGGAATAAATCAGCTTTCGATTCGCGAGTCAAGCAAAAATTTATCGGCCTGCGGCCGTCATGATGACATCGCGGAGCTTTTGCGGATCGGGCAATCGGCTCAAACGAAACCTCGATCCACCCGATCCGTTGATCGTCAAACTTGACGAAAAAAGCCCTGTCCGGACGCTGATTTCCTCGACTTTGGCGAGCGGCATTTCGGCGGAATCACTCCCTAAAAATCCCTTTCGCCGCAGTCGAATCCGCCGGGATGTAACCTCCACCTGAGCTCTGCCCGCCGTGGTCGCGTAGATCACAATTTCCGTGCCGTTCGATGATAACTGCTGCGCGATTGAACTGGCCGCGAAGCATCTGGCGCACAATCGCTCGCCGCCGACGCTACGCGGCGGGTCGCTTTTGTTTATTTTCCGCCGGCATTGAATGCATCGTTTTTTCGTTAAACCAAACATCGCGACTCCAAGGGTTCGTCCCACCAGCAAATCACCTTGCCAACGAAGTGAATGTGCTCATGAGAGACGTGCATTATGTCCCCATTCGGACGCCGGAAATCAAAGCTCGCCAGCCGCGCACGAACGATGCGACCGAAGATCGTCGACCAGTCCCGCGTGTCGTTGAATTGCACAACTCCCTGCAGGCCGACATTGATCTCCATCGGCTGAACGTTTCGACACACAGCGCACAATCTTTCCCCGCAGCGTAGCGCGTAGGCACGGCGGGACCAAGGGAAACGAAACGGCAGAACTCGAACCTCATCAACTTCCTCGTCTGTCAGCTCCGGCACGATGGTGCCGTGAGGGATTGTGATAGATCCGATTGGCGGCACTCCGTGTTCTTTTTGCGTAGCGCCCGGCGGGGCATATCTCGCAAGTACGCGCTCCTCAACACGCAACGAACCAGGCGGCAAATCCTCGCCCCCCAGCACTTTCCTAACTTCGATCATCCCTGACTCGACCAACGGCTTTATCCCTTCAAGCCGCACATCATCGTCGAGCATCTGCATCCTACACATCCGGCGGTTCTTCAACCGTAAAACGAGCTTCCGCGATCATCACGACCTGGTCGCGACTGACACGCATGGGGTTCGGGTATTTACCATTCAACGCGCGAAAGACGTACCCGTCTTCGTCAATCGCGGCGAGTCTTTTGAACGTGCCGTGGGCGTCATTTCGGATCACGAAATAATCGACACCGGGCTCCGGTGAATCCTCGGAAAGGTTGAGCCGCCGAAACAGCACATTGGATCGGTTCTTCCATCGCGGTTCCATTGAATCGCCCGAAACCTGCACGATCACCCAACCATCGGCGGCCTGTAGTTCGTTGGCCGACCATCCTTCGCCCCGAAGTGCCGACCAACCCGATGCGGCGATGCCAAGTTTGAAAAACGCCGGCATATGGCGTCCCGTCGCGACGACGCGAATCCCCTCGTTTTCTGGCGTCACCACACGCGGAGGAACGGCCGCTTCGCTTTCGGCGATGTCATGTAGCAGGCCTGGCACGTCTCCCGTGGGCCAGCCGACCAGTTCAGCGATGCGATTAATGGGTGATCGATCAACGATCGCGATCTCTGCTCCCTCACGCTGCTGAACCCATGCCCGACTCACTCCCAGGGCTTTCGCAAATTCATCCTGCGTCAAATTCCACGCCGCCCGCACTCGAAAGAGTGCGTTGCCGGGGATGGTGATGCTTCGCGGCTTACGGGCCATCACCTTCGCATCCTGACGATGCGTAACTAACGCACAAGAAAAATTGCATAACATATCTTGACATTGGCGAAGTTCAGCATAACTTATGCTTTTGTTATGCCAGACACGCCTAACAAATTCCTTAAGCGAGCCCGTGCTGCCGCACAGCTCACCCAACGGTCGGCGGCGAACGCCATCGGTGTATCGATCACGACGTTGGGCCATTGGGAAGCAGGGCGCTGCCTTCCGTCGGCCGACAAGCTGGCGGTCATTGCGAAGACGTACGGGATCGATGTTGCGCAGCTGGCCAACGCGATGGCGCTGGTTCCTGCGAACTGACTTTTGGCCACAAGCCACGCGGGCGGGGGCGGTGATCTCCAAGTTGCCGCTCCGCCCCGTGGATTTTTCTGGGATGTCTGATGAGCGCCATAAGCAAATCCTCGCCTTCGGGTCTCGGTGCGAACGAGGGGGCTTGGACAGTTGAAATCGATCGACTGATCGAAGAGCTGATTGGGTTGAGCCCGTTTGCCGGCACCGCTCGCGGCATGATCGTTCTCGGCCTGACTGCGGCCGAACGCCTGGTCGAACTTGCACTTGATGGGCAACTGCATCGCCGGAATTTAGCTCACGATTCGAAATCTCAAACAGTTAATTCATCCGCCTCATCTCACCACGTGGTGAGTGCGGCACAGGACGTACACAGGGAAAACGAAAATGCACCCGATCGAGCACGCAGTGCTCTCGATCACGGAGGATCGCCGGAGCTCGTACCTATTCGACACGAAGATCGCAGCGGACGCGGTCGGTTGTCACCCGAACAAATTCAACGACTGGTGGATTCGCACTCAGCGGAAGCTGATCGCGCTCTATCAAGTTCAACCCGGCGAACTGGCTGCCGAAATGATGGCGATGATCGCCCGAGCCGAAGCGGAGCGCGATCGCGATCCACCAGGATGAACGATTCAAACCGGGAGGTGAAGCCGTGAGCCAAGTAATCGCCTACCTCTTGAAATGCAGCGTTCGCCAACAGCCGGCCATCATGTGGCACATCGCGCATGGAACGTCGCTGCTATGCGGCAAGGAAACCAAAGGGTTCACCACGTCACGCATTTTTCCATCCTTGGAGGCGCTGACGGCTGAACTGGCCGAGGCGGGCAAGTGGTCAAAACGCCTGCAAGTCCCCTGTGCCGAATGCCACAAGGCGTTCAACCAGCCGCGAAGGGGGAAGCGATGACACTCAAAAGGATCGAACTGACGCTGCGGAACCCAGACACCGGAGCGATCCAGACCGCAACCGTAGACATTTCGGGCACGGCGGAATTGCCCGATCGCGTCATCAATGAATTCCGCAATGTGCTGCAGCGGAGTTTTAACAACGTCCACTACAGCCGTTTGATCGATTTGCATGGGAGTACCAATGTCACAAGCAGTAGCAACCACACGTAAGAGCTCGATTCCGGAAACTGAAATCGTCGAGCAATCCCACTGTCCCGATTGCCATGGGCGGATCGCCAACGAGGACACGGCGACGACCTATCCCGGCGTGCGTAAGGGCGGCTATCCGACCCGACAGAAGAAAGTTTACTGCGAGCATTGCGACAAGACGTTTGTGCAATCGCAGAAATTGAGCGGCGCGGCTTGGCAGGTGCAAGGGACCGAGCGCGTGTTGGGACGATCGCTCTAACCCGCGATTGCCGCGCCCGGCAGCGCCCGGCTTTGTACCTGGCGTCCTGCGAGCGGGCTCCCCTGGAAAAGCCCTGCGGTGACCAGGAGCCGGGCGTGGCGATCGATGGTTCGGGAAGAAACCACACTGAAAGGATGAACATGGCAAGCGACACCCAAGTCACTCACACGGGCTGCGGCTTCAGAATCGACTTATTTCCCGCTCGGCAGCGAGACGTCATCCGCCGGGCGCTGGAAATGATCGACATGGAAATTCGGACGAAGTCCGATGATTTGGAGCACCTGCTCAAACGTCGCGACCAACTCGCGACCGCAATCCGCCGTGTCGGTAACGCATCTGCCGACGACCGGGCCGGCGAAACGGATGTGATGCATGCCAACCACATGGAAGACGTCGCCCAAGAACTTGACCGCCAATCCTATGAGCAACTCAACGGGGGGCGGTGATGAGCATCGAGCAATTGGAAAACATCAACCGCATGAGCGGCGAGGAGCTCCGCGATCTTGTCGAACGCGGCGTCGATCTTCCGAACACGGCGCGGCTACGCCTCCTCAAATGGCAAGCGGCTGAATTCCGCTTGTTGCCGGCCCACGTCGAAGTTGACGTCAAAACCCGCCGCTTCCGGAGCTTCTTAATCGATAGCCTGCGATCGCTCGTCTGCCCCGGCTGCGATGGTCGGAAGGGTGAGCGCAAGAGCTTCTGTGCGGATTGCTACCGCCTGCTTCCGGCCGGATTAAAGGCGGACCTCTACCGCTCGATCGGGCACGGATACGAAAAAGCGTTCGCTTCGTCGATGGACAAATTATCGGGGAGAACCGGCAAGTGAGCGAGCCGCTTCTTAAAATTGCCGGCGACACGCCCAGCCCCGCATTTGCGGTGTCGGGGCGATGGTTGCCGATCAAGATCGCAGCCGGCAGGGCCAACCGCAATGAAGGCCAATTGCGGCGGCGTATCCTGGAAGAGGGATGGGAAGCCGCCGGGCTCGCTCGCAAGGTGAAGCTGCCCAGCGGCCAGATGGGGTGGGAAATCAACGAGGGCGCCGATGCCGCCTTCGCCCAGGTGAAGTTCGTCGAGCAGCAGACCGAAGAATTCCGATCGAGCAAGGAATTCCTCGCGCTTTCGCAGTCCGTGCGAGACCGCGCTTTGCAGCGTGAAAAGATGCTCGCCGAGTGGAAGCGGAAACTGGACGCCGGCCACGAGCTCCGCTTGCCGGAAAAGATCATCACCGACCGCTACGTCGCCGAACTGCGCCTAGCCGGCGTCAAGGTTAGTCGTTCGCAGTTGTTCGCGTGGAAAGCCGACGCAAAGGGCGTCGGTCTGCGTGGGTTGGTCGATGAATGGGGCAAACGTGAAGGGCCGGACACTTCCGCGTTTTGGGATCTGGGCCAGGAGCTTTGGTTGCATCCCAACCAGCGGTCGGCTCGTCAATGTTACGACATCGCCGCCCACCAGGCCGAGATTCACAGCTGGGAGGCGATGAGCTACCGCGACTTCTGCCGGAAGCTAAAAGCGATCCCGCAAGTCGTCGTGATCAAGCGTCGGCTCGGAGAAAAAGCCTTCGTTGCGACGGCCGAGCCATCGATCGCCCGCGATTACACGAGCATCGCCGCGAACGAATGGTGGGTGTCGGATCATCACCAACTCGACGTAATGGTTTCGCATGAGGGTAAGCACATCCGGCCGTGGCTTCACGCCTGGCAGGATGCCCGTAGCCGCAAAATCATCGGCTGGACGATCACCGCCGACTCACCCAACGCCGGAACGATCCTGCGCACGTTCGTCAACGCGGTGAAGGAGAACGGTCGCCCGGGCAACGTCTATATCGACAACGGCAAGGACTTCGATTCTCGCATGCTGCAGGGGGTCACCAAACATCAGCGGCGGCGCGGCAAGAACCCCAACAACCTGACGCCGACCGAACTCGCCCGCGTCGGGGGAGCGATGAACCTCATCGGCTGCACGATCACGCACACTTGGACCTACCACGGCCAATCTAAGCCGATCGAACGGGCCTTCGGCACAATCTGCGGGCGCTTCGCCAAGTTGTGGGAATCCTACACCGGCAACTCCCCCGCGAACCGTCCGTACACGCTAAAGCCGGCGCTGGAAGCGAACCATGCCCCGACGCTGGATGAACTCACCGACGCCTTCGCGGAGTGGCTCGACCACGATTACAACGGCCGCGTTCACACCGGCGATGGCATGGACGGCCGAACACCGGATGCGGTCTACGCCGCGACGCTGGGCACCGTGCACCGCGTTCCGGACGAACTACTGGAATTCGCAACGTTCGAGCCCGTCGGGCCAGTTACCGTCAATAAGAATGGCGTTGCGTGGCGCGGCCTGCGATTCGGTTGGGCGAATGAAAAGCTCATCCGACTGCTGAACCAAAAGGTGATGCTCAAAATCGATGAGCGCGACAGCACGCACGTTTACGTGATCGACATGCAAGGCCGGTTGGTTTGCCGCGCTGATGCCAACGAGAAACTGCCGTGGGGTGCGAACAAGCAACTCATTAGTGCGTCGATCGGCTTGAAGAAAGAAGCCCGCAAGATCAATAAAGAATACCACCGGACGCGCACCCGCCGCTCCATGGACGTGGTCGAGCTCGCTTTCATCGCCAACGCGGAACGGAAGAAAAAGCAGGACGCGGCCGCACCAAAAGACAACGCGCCGCCGTCGGTGGTGCGCGCTGCTCAAACGCCGTTCGATGATCAATCGAAGGCGATCGCGGAAGCCATGCAACCGCAATTAAAGATCGCCGCTGGCGCTGAAAATGTATCGCGCATTCCATTATCGCAGCTGATGGCCTCTCGGCAGGAGGACTCCCATGAGTTCGATTGATAACCGTAACCCGCTCATCGACCGTGAGCGCATTCGAGGAGCGTCAAGGATGATCGCCGAAGGCAGGGATGCCGGCAGCGTCACCGCGGAGGAAATCCAGCAGGTGGCAGCCGATGTGGAGGTATTTCGTCGGAACCACAAGATCAGCCGCAAGGTGATCGCCGACAAGACGGGCTATTCCGAATCCGTAATCAGCGAATTCTTGAATGGCAAATACAACGGGAACAACGGGCAGCTGGCGATCGACCTCGATTGCTGGCTCGACGACGAGGAACGATCTAGATCGGAACCGCAGCTGACGCAATTCGTCTGGACGAACGTCGCGATCGAGATCAAAGCGAACGCCTCCTATTGCCTGGATGAACGCTCAATTGGCCTGGTCTATGGACCGGATACCAGCGGTTTCGGGAAGACAACGGCGATGATGGCCATTCATCAAACGCTCGGGCCGCGTGCCAGCGCCTTCGCGACGTTCGACAAGGTCGATGCCAATATGACCGGCGTCTATAAGAAACTGTGCCAGGCGATGTCCTGCGACGACAGCGGCACCAACAAGCAGCGGTTCGACCGGCTGGTCAATCGCATCTCGAACAAAGATCGCCGGCAGAGCGAGGCGACCGGCCGCAAGTTCATCCTGCTGCTCGACCAGATTCACAATCTGCGCGGAGCGAAGGACAATACGCCGTTCTACGCCCTCACCGACCTGTTCGATGCGACGAAAACCGGCCAGTTGTGGTGCGGAACGGCGGACATCGCCAATTACCTCCTGGTGCAGAAGACCAAGGCCGGCGATGAGTCGTTGGCTCAAATCCGTCGCCGCATTTTCCCGGCCGTCGACCTGGTGCAGGCCCTGAGCTCGCCGGAATACGGCGGATCGAACGGGCCCATGTGCGTCAGCGCCGACCAGGTGCGCGAGATGTTCGCTAAGCACAAGCTGAAGCTGACGACCGCCGCCGTGCGCTTCGCCGTCATGCTCGGCAACGAACCGGACTCGGGCTCGATCGGCCTGCTGGTGAACATCGTCAAGTTCGCGTCGCTCCTGGCCACGCACCTGAAGCGGACCTCGATCGACGTGGATTTGCTCAAGGCGGCGCTGACGCGCGGCCTGACGCACGATCGGGCGGAAATCCTGTTGTCGAAGATCAGCGAGCAAGCGGAAACATCCCGGATCGCGAGGACAGCATGATGACGGTTCGCTTTCCAACCGGCCTGAGCGTCACATACAACGACGCGCACTTCTTGAAGTATTGCCCGACCGTATACGAGCTATATCGCTCGGGAGGCGACGACGGGAAAGGCGAGGGATGGATCGCGACTGTTGCGCACTCGTCGGGCGCGATTATTGAAGCGGTGCGGCCATGCCGTGTTGAGCGCGTCGCCGATAACCTGACGCCGGAATCGGCGTTAGAACTTTTGACGCTGCACGTCCGCGACATTCGGCCGACCAGCCGCTACGCCACTCAGTCGGATCGGTTGCGACGGCTCAAACGCATCCTGGACGGCTTCAACGCCACCACCTGCACTTGGAGGGCGGACGGATTACGAACGCCTTCCAACTGTCATTCAATCAATGGCCGCCAGCGAGCGTTTCGGTCCGTCATGGCATCGCCGCGCCGATCGGGGCGATTCGCATCGCCACATCCGGCAAGAGCAAACACCGCGAAATCAAGGTGCGTCTTGACGGCCCGCCACAACATCGCTGGCTGAATCTCGCGAGGTTTTGGTGGCTAAAGAACAAGGGCCCGGTCCCGCCGGGGAAACGTGTCGCCCACGTTGACGGTGACACGCTCAACGACGATCCGCGAAATTACGCGCTATTCACACCAGGTGATGTGCTCGTCGGCTACCATCTTGATCATCCCAAGTGGTCTAAAGCGCAGCACAAGCGGAAATCTGCCGGCTGCGCGCGATCAAATCGGGAGCGGGCCCATGTCGAACGCATGCGCCGCTGGCTCGCCGATCGTTGGTATGCGGTCGATTTTGCCCAGCGCCGCATTTACAACGAACCTCACCGTGAACAATGGCAAGTGTACGCCGCCCACGGCGCGCCGGTGAAACGAAACGCGAACGGTCGTGGTTATGGCGGCGCTGTCCTCGGCTGGCCCGGCGTCGATACCTACGGCGCGGTTATTCTCGCCACTTTAGCGCGTGCCGAGCCAGGCATAGATTCCTTTGCACTGTTCTCGGCCGTCAAATCGCTTTACAGCGAGCAGCGATGGCCGCAGCCACGTTTCCGGTCGTCTATGGCGTCTGCGCTCACACCATTGCGGCGGCGCGGCTTTGTCGCGACGCAACGGCGCGGGAGGCGATCCTCGCTTCATACGATCACACCTGCTGGACGCGAGGCGCGGCAAGCCATTTGCCCGGTAATCGCGGTGAAGGGTTCAGAGCTCGATGCTGAGCAATTCCGCCTATTTGAACGTGTCATACCTGAGGCAGCGGCGGCATGACAAAAAACCAACTCATCCTTGTTCATCAGGCGAAGCGCGAGCTCCAGCAGACGCGCGGCCTGGATGACGCTTGGTACCGCGACGTCCTCAAGATCGCCGGCGGCGTGCTGTCGTCAAAGGAGTTGAGCAACGCCGGCTTCGAGCGAGTCATGGGCTCATTCGAAGGGATGGGCTTCCGCGACAGCGAGCAGAAGGCGGGCCGTCGCTCGGAGACGTACTGGCGGGATTGCTCCAACCGGCGCGAACGCTTTGCCAGCACGCAACAAGTGCATGACATCCAGGCCCGGTGGCAGCTGATTAAAGGGTACACGCTCACCGGCCTATGCAAGCGCTTCAGCCACGGCCGCACCGAGCAGCCGTCAAAGCTGACGCCGTATGAGGCGCAGCAACTCGTCGAGATGTTGAAAGCTGTCGCGGTGCGACAGCAAGAAAGGACGGCGGGCAATGAAGGAAACTGACTTAGTTTTCCCTGGCGATTGGATCGCGGTCGACAATGTCATTTACCTCGCTGCCCGCGTCGATCACGAGAAGATCGGCCTATTCAATTTGTTTACCGGGCAACGCTGGACAGAACCGACCG